>CANMCL010000111.1 GCA_947496345.1 Actinomycetota bacterium | reverse complement strand
CTTGCGCAATTGCTCCCACACTGGAAATGGATCGAGATAGAACTTATCCTCGTGAAGGTTTTCTGACTGAATTGGCATGTGTAAACCGTAGCAAGAGTGCTTGCTAATGCCATTCAGATGTCGGAAAAAAGATTGCGTTTTTAAGCATCACGTTGCGGGGCAAGTTGACTTGGAGCATCACTAGTTCGGCTACGTCTGCAGGGCTCATCAACTTACTGCGACCCTCTGAGCCCGCGCGGTTAATCTCTTTATTGAGATCATCCCAGAAGGCGGTGTCGACGCCACCGGGGCATAAGGTCGAGACACGAATTCCTTGCGCAATTACTTCTTGTGCGAAGCTATCCATAAACCCCATCACCGCCCATTTGGTTGCGCAATATCCTGACCATTCTGGATATCCCTTCGTGCCACCTGCAGAAACAATTGCGATGACATCTGCTGCGCCTTGCTTTTTCATTGTGGGTAAAGCGGCCTTAACAATATGCGCAGTTCCTAAGTAATTAACTTCCATCATCTTGGCCCAGTCGGCAGGATCTGATTCCTCAACGGAGCCAATAACTCCGATACCGGCGTTGGGAACAAGCACATCAATAGAACCAAGCTGTTTTACAACTTGATCAACAGCGCTTACACAATCACTCCAAGAGGAAACATCGCCGGCGATCGCAATGGTTTGTGTGCCAGAAATTTCACTAATCTTTTTTGCGGCTTGCTCAATTCTTATCTGATCTCGCCCGACAATGGCTGTTTTGATTCCTTCTTGCGCCAATCGCAAGGCAACGCCAAAACCAATTCCTCGTGAAGCTCCCGTGACTAAGGCAGTTTTGGCTCGGGTTTCTCCGCTCATGATGTGAAGGCTAGCAATGCCTCAGGATTTTGACTATAAAGTTTATGAAGCCGTCGCCCGGCTGATTGCTGCAGCCAAGGATTCAGCCTCATTGAAATCTGCTACATCCAAGATCTTCTTTATCTTCCCATCAAAAACAATAGCTACCCGATCCGAAGAATCGAATACTTCGGACACTTCAGTGCAATAGAAAACCGCTGCATTGCCTTGCGAGACATATTCTCGAACAAGTTTGTAAATTTCAGCCTTACTTGAAATATCTACGCCGCGGGTTGGTTCTTCAAGGGCAATCATCCGAGGATTCAAGGCCAGCGCCGAGGCGATAGCAACTTTTTGCTGATTTCCGCCACTGAGTGAACGAATCGGTGTATCTATAGATGCGGCACGAACTAAAAATTCGGCCTTCGCGGATTCTGCCAACGCTCGTGCGCGAGATTGCGAGATGGTACGAAGCTTCGTTTTGATGCGCTCTTCTAAGCGCACATAGAGATTCTCCCCCACACTAAAATTGCTAAATAGTGAGCTTGAACGATCACCCGAAACAAAAGCAATTTGCTTTGCTATGGCAGACCCGGAAGATTCTTGCATAATGATGTTGCCCGTAGTTGGCGCAAAACCAGCAAGTGACCTAACAATTTCGCGTCCACCTGAGCCCTCAACACCAATAACAGCAAGAATTTCTCCCTTCATTACCGAGAGTTCAATAGATTTAAAAACATCATCGGCATGTTTCCATTCTGAGACTTTTAGAAATTCAGCATCTTTCTTATCTGCTTTGGACATTAATGTGCGTTTTTTGGCCACTCCCGTCATTAGTTCACGCGAGATTCGCTCCTCAGTTAAGTCAGTTTTTCCAATTTCCGCTTTTACTTTGCCATCAATTATCACAATAACTCGGTCGCAATGAGCAGCTAATTCAGTTAAGCGATGGCTTACGAGGAAGACTATTTTCCCTTCACTGGCTAATTTGTGCATCCATTGAAATAGCTCGCCAGATTCTTCTTCTGTCAAAGCAGAGTTAGGTTCATCAAATAAGAAAACGTCGGCTGACCTTGCAAGAGCGTGGGCAATTTCAGTTCTTTGTTGAATAGCCAAAGGCAAACTGCCAAGCCGACGATGGGCATATTGGGTCAGCCCCACCTCATCAAGTAAATCTTGGTCGACTTGCGAGCTCTTTGGTCGAAAATATTTAGACTTTTCAATCCCAACAAGGATATTTTCTGACACGGTGAGGTTTGCAAAAAGCTGTGGTTCTTGATGAACAATTGCAACTTGTTTCTTGTGCTCGCGTGGATCCCAATATGCACCGTTGAGAGTAATTGTTCCACTAGTTTGATTTGTCTCACTTGCTAAAATCTTAACCATCGTGCTTTTTCCGGCACCGTTGGGTCCTGCGATTCCCAGGATTTCACCCGGATGGGCCGCCAGATTCAGATCTTCAAGAGCGATTGTGTCGCCGTACTCTTTTCGCACGTGTTCTAGGCGGATGCCGCTCTCTTTGACAGAGTTCATTACTCTTTGCGCCTCGCCCTAGTTGTTTGATCGAGTACCACCGCACCGATTGTTACTGCTCCAACAAACATTTGTTGGAGGAAGGCACCGGTTCCAATTAGGGCTAAGCCATTGGCCAAGATAGCAAGCAAGAGACATCCCATTAGCGTTCCACTTACTGTTCCACGACCACCAACCAAACTCGCACCGCCGATAACAACCGCTGCAAAAGTTGGGAAGAGCAGGCTTGCTCCAGAATCAGGCTGCATGGAGTTTATATAAGACGAGTCCAAAATTGCAGCACTCGCAGCGGAAACGGAACAAATAACAAATGCCCACATTTTGTACTTGCGCACTTTAATTTTTGCAAACTCTGCGGCGACTTGATTTCCGCCGATTGCCTTCAAGTGAAATCCAAACAGGGATTTAGTAAGTAAATACCAGAATATCAAAGCTGCAAAAAGCATCCATAAGAGTTGCATGGGTAGTCCACCCGGAAGCGCATGGTTGCTGAGCTCTGAGAATAACTTCAATTCTGACTCTGGAATGACGCGGCCGTCGGGAGGTGAGAGCGGGGACCAGGTATTTGACTTACTGACGAGCAAAGTAACCCCAAAGATCATGGTGCTCGCTCCCAGAGTTGCAATAAACGAGGGAATTTTCACAATCGTGGTAAAAAATGCATTGAACAAGCCAATGGCAGCTGCTCCGCAAAGCGCGAGAAGAATTGATTGCCAGAGGCTCCAACCCCAAGAAATCCAAGCGACCCCACTGAGCATCGATGAAAGTCCGTAAACTGCACCAAAAGAAAGATCAATCTCTCCCGTAATTAGAACGGCAGTTAATCCAAATCCTACGATTGCCAAGGAACTCATGTAACGGAGCATTCCCAGCAAGTTTGCGGGCTTTAGAAATAGTCCATGCGAAAGGATTGCAAATAGTGCAATCACCAGAAGAATCGCACCAAGTAATCCGGCGGTTCGGCCGAAAGATTGTTTGATGTTTTGACTTCTTTGACTGATGTTGATTGACATGGATTGCACCTAACTTTCAGATTTCGTAGAAGAAATTCTTTTTACAAGAAACTAAAGTGGCCGATTTTCCCTCGTAAAATCGGCCACTGTAGTTTTTCTATAACTTTCTGAAGCGATTAGCTCAGAATCGAAGCAAGGATCTTTCTTGCCGCTTTTGTGCCTGTTGCCTTAGTGACTGGTACAAGTACTTGGTTGTTTGGCATTACTTTGCCGAACTTCAAGTACATAGCGCATGCAAGTGGACCGAATGCAGCCTGTTGTGGCCAAGCCTGATCGAGAGTAGCAATCTGTACTCCTTCATCGATCTTATCCAGTTGACCTACACTGAGATTCCAGCCAATTGTGAATGCCTTGTTCTTAAGACCTGCATCAACAATTGCACGGCCAGCATATTCAGCTCCGATGTCAACATTTTGAAT
>CANMCL010000110.1 GCA_947496345.1 Actinomycetota bacterium | reverse complement strand
TAGAAACCTTGCACGATGACTCTTGGTCTCCTTCAGATTATGCAATTCACTTAACGCGTCGTGTACGCGGCTTACCGTTCTGGTTCTCACTTGCGGCGCACGGCACCGATGCATACACCGAAGCGATGGAAGAGACTTTAAATATGGCACACGCCGCTGCAGATTTAGTGCGGGGCCATCCCAATCTGGAACTTGTAATGGAGCCAGAACTTTCGATCGTTGCCTTCAAACGAAAAGGATGGGCTCCGGCGGATTATCAAAAGTGGAGCGATAAATTATTAGCAGATCAAATCGGTTTTATCCCGCCATCTTCAGATAAAGGCGAAGCAATTTTACGATTTGCCATAGTAAATCCATGGACCAAAATTTCTGACATCTCAATGATTTTAGATACTCTCTAAATCCCACAATTTACGGACTCCCTAGTTTAAGATTCGGTATATGTCAGCGCTCGAAAATAGCCAGCAAGAAAGTAATTCACTGAGCGACCTAGAAATTCGTATCTTAGATTTCGAATCTAATTGGTGGCGCTTTGCTGGCGCTAAAGAGTCTGCAATTAAAGAGCTATTTGATCTAAACGCACCTCGTTATTACCAATTACTTAACGACCTAATTGACCGGGATGATGCCCTCACCGCATCTCCTATGCTCGTTAAGCGTCTGCGCCGCCTCCGTGAGGCCCGCATGAACGCCCGCTCCGCGCGATAACTGCCCTCAACCCACCCTCGTTTTGCGGTGGGGAATAAGACCGTCTAGATTTGGCGTTAGCACTCTCGGGGTGTGAGTGATAAAACGCCCCCCAATGCTAGAAACTTAAAAGGAGTAACTCATGGCAAAGATGATTGCCTTTAATGAAGAAGCCCGTCGTGGCCTAGAACGCGGAATGAACGTTCTCGCTGATGCAGTCAAGGTAACCCTTGGGCCTCGCGGACGTAACGTCGTACTAGAAAAGAAGTGGGGCGCCCCAACAATCACCAACGATGGCGTCTCGATCGCTAAAGAAATTGAATTAGATGATCCGTGGGAAAAGATCGGCGCAGAGTTAGTTAAGGAAGTTGCTAAGAAGACAGATGATGTCGCAGGCGACGGAACAACTACTGCAACTGTTCTTGCACAGGCACTTGTTCGCGAAGGACTTCGCAACGTAGCGGCAGGCTCAAACCCAATGGCGCTAAAGCGCGGTATTGAAAAGGCAGTTGCTGCGATCGTTGCAGAACTCGCATCAATGGCGAAGAGCGTTGATTCCAAAGAGCAGATTGCAGCTACTGCATCTATCTCTGCTGCTGATTCCACCATCGGTGACATGATCGCCGAAGCGATGGATAAGGTTGGCAAAGAAGGCGTAATCACAGTTGAAGAGTCAAATACTTTTGGTCTTGAACTCGAACTCACTGAAGGAATGCGCTTTGATAAAGGCTACATCTCTCCATATTTCGTAACCGACCAAGATCGCATGGAAGCAGTTCTAGAAGATGCTTACATCTTGATCGTTAATTCAAAGATTGCAAATATCAAAGACCTAGTCCCAGTACTAGAAAAGGTTATGCAATCAGGTAAGCCGCTTGCGATTATCGCCGAAGATGTTGAAGGCGAAGCGCTGGCAACACTTGTTGTAAATAAGATTCGCGGAATCTTCCGTGCTGCCGCAGTTAAAGCACCAGGTTTCGGTGATCGTCGTAAGGCTATGTTGCAAGATATTGCAATCCTCACAGGAGCCACAGTTATCTCTGAAGAAGTTGGTCTCAAGCTAGAAAGTGCTGGCCTAGAACTTCTTGGTCGCGCTCGCAAAGTTGTTATCAGCAAGGAAGAGACAACCATTGTTGAAGGTGGCGGAGATGACGCACAGATCAAGGGTCGCGTTGCACAAATTCGCTCAGAAATCGAGAAGTCTGATTCAGATTACGACCGCGAAAAGTTGCAAGAGCGTCTTGCAAAGCTCGCTGGTGGCGTTGCTGTAATCAAGGCTGGCGCTGCAACAGAAGTTGAACTTAAAGAGCGTAAGCACCGCATTGAAGATGCAGTGCGTAATGCCAAGGCTGCAGTTGAAGAAGGCATCGTCGCCGGTGGTGGCGTTGCACTTTTGCAGGCAGCAACTCAAGCATTTAAGAAGTTAAAGCTAGAAGGCGAAGAAGCAGTTGGCGCAAAGATCGTAGAACTTTCGATCGAAGCTCCACTTAAGCAGATCGCAATCAACGCAGGTCTTGAAGGCGGAGTCGTTGTAGAAAAGGTACGTCACCTAGAAGTTGGTTTCGGACTTAATGCAGCAACTGGCGAATACGTCGACATGATCAAATCAGGAATCATCGATCCGGCTAAGGTAACTCGCTCTGCGTTGCAGAACGCGGCATCAATTGCAGCGCTCTTCATTACGACAGAGGCGGTAATTACCGACAAGCCAGAGAAGAAGCCATCTGCCCCAATGGGCGGCGACGGCGGCGGAATGGATTTCTAATTTCATGAAAAAAGGGTTCGATGCACAAGAGATTGCAAGAGAGGCCGCGCTTGCGGGGGCTGAAAAGCCTTCGCAGGTCGGTGCTTTCATCTCTGTCGAATTCGAAGATGAAAATCGCGTTGCAAGTTATTTATTCGATGCAGATATTCAAGGTTATAAAGGTTGGCGTTGGTGTGTCACTGTTGCAAAGGTCGATGCATCAGCGGATCCAACTGTCTGCGATGTCGTAGTACTTCCTGGTCCAGATTCACTTCTTGCGCCAGATTGGATTGAATATAAAGATCGTATTCAGCCAGAAGATATTCAACCCGGAATTATCGTGCCAAGTGTTTTGGATGACACACGTTTAGTTCCTGGCGTTAACTCTTTAATTCAAGATGAAGATTTGGATGCAACTGAGGTCTTCGATCTTGGTTTAATGCGTCCGCGCGTGCTTTCTATTGAAGGTCGCGATCAAGCAAGTAAGCGTTGGTACACAGGTGACCGTGGCCCAAATACGCCACTGGCACAGAGCTCACCAAAGCCTTGTGCATCTTGCGGATTCTTTATTCCAATCGCCGGATCACTTCGCGCTTCATTCGGTGTCTGCGCCAACGCGATCGCACCCGATGATGCACGCGTGGTCTCAGTCGATCACGGCTGCGGCGCTCACTCAGAAGCTACGCTCAACAACTAGCTTTTATTCGGGTTCACGCCCGCCTTTGCTTGCGATAAACTTGCCCCCTGCCCGCATCCCTGCGGCTACACGAGTACCGAAATTCTTATAAGGAGCACCCCATGCCTTCAGGTCGCGTTAAATGGTTTAGCCTCGAAAAAGGCTTTGGGTTTATCTCAAATGATGAGGGCGAAGATGTTTATCTTGCAGCTACTTCACTCCCTGAAGGTGTAGCAACAGTTAAGCCTGGAACAAAGATTGAATTCAGTATTATCGACAGCCGTAAAGGCCCACAAGCTATGTCGGTGCGCATTATTGATGCACCAGTTTCACTTGCCGAAAACTCTCGCGTTAATAGCGATGACTTGGCTGCAATGATTGAAGATACAATTAAAATTTTAGATAAAGTTGGAAACGGCCTTCGTCATGGTCGCCATCCATCTGGTCCTGATGCAGAACGTTTAGGACGTGTTCTGCGCGGTATCGCCGGCCAACTAGAAGCTTAAATATTTCAACTATATTCCGCTGCGCGCTGCGCGGCGCTTTGAGTAACGGATTCCCCAGGCACCTAACACTGCTCCAGCAACGCAGGTCCATATGACTTTCGCCTCTGCTCCATTAATTGCTAGAACTAATCCAGCAATAACCCAAACGGCAGTACCAAAAGTGATTAGAGTTACGACAGATTTTAT
>CANMCL010000109.1 GCA_947496345.1 Actinomycetota bacterium | reverse complement strand
GCTTATGCTCTGGCCCGCTCCATTTCGTGGACGCAACTCAGTCAGCGCGCGAGTAATAATTCCGGGGTCAAAATCGGTTACCAATCGCGCGCTAATTCTCGCTGCCCAGGCACAAGCGCCATCAATCCTGAAACGTCCCCTTGTTTCGCGCGATAGCGAGTTAATGGTGGCCGGCCTGCAAGCGATGGGCGTCGGAATTTGCGCACTCGAATTTAATGGAGATTTAGCCTGGAAAGTAACTCCAGCAAATTTACAAGGACCGGCAAAAGTAGACGTTGGAAATGCCGGAACTGTGATGCGCTTTCTTCCGCCACTTTCTGCGCTTGCAACAGGTGATATTTCATTTGATGGCGATCCACGATCTTACGAGCGTCCCCTGGCACCAGTCATTGCCGCGCTGGAAGAACTTGGAATTGAGATTGATCACGGCGGCCGTTACTCATTGCCAATGGTCGTAAAAAGTAAAGGCGCGATACCAGGTGGATCACTAACTATTGATGCCAGTGCATCTTCGCAATTCTTATCAGCGCTACTTTTAATTGGCCCAAGCACAACTAATGGAATCACTGCAACGCATAAAGGAGGAGCGCTTCCATCTATGCCACACATAGATATGACAGTTCAAATGTTGCGCGACTTCGGTGCGCAGGTAACTGTAGATAAAGGCGCGCAGAGTTGGAGCGTTGCTGCCGGAAAATTAAATGGTGTTGATTTAGTCATTGAACCTGATCTTTCCAACGCGGCACCTTTCTTATCAATTGCAATGGTCTGCGGAGGCTCTATAACTATTGCGGATTGGCCAAAAGAAACTACTCAACCCGGAGATCAACTACGCGAGATACTCACACAAATGGGCGCGCAGGTATCGTTTTCTTCAGAAGGTTTAACTGTTACTGGCACAGATGCTATTCACGGAATTGATATTGATTTGCACGATGTTGGTGAGTTAACTCCCGCGATCGCTGCACTTGCCGCACTTGCTGATTCACCTTCACATTTGCGCGGAATTGGACACTTACGTTTACACGAAACCGATCGCTTAGCCGCGCTAACCCGCGAGATTAACTCACTTGGCGGTCAAGTTGTTGAAGATCAAACTTCACTTCGGATCACCCCGGCCGGTAAATTTGGGGAAGGCTTGCATGCTGGAACTTTTCATACTTACGATGATCATCGTTTAGCTACTGCGGGTGCAGTGATTGGCTTAGTTGTTCCAGGTATTGAAATTGAAAATGTTGCGACAACTCGCAAAACGCTTCCAGACTTTCCTGGCCTTTGGCAGAGTTTGATCTCATGACGCCTCGCGAATTTGACGAGTCGGACGCTCGTATTCGCCCCGGACGCCGCACGCGCCCGCGCAGCAAAGATCGCCCTTCACATTCTGATGCGATCCAAGCACTCGTAACAACTGTAGATCGCGGTCGCACAACTTGCATTACTAATGACGGAGTTATTGTCACAGCCATGAAGGCCCGCGAAATGGGACCAAAATCTGTAGTGGTCGGAGATTTAGTTAACTTAGTTGGAGATGTTTCTGGAACAGAAGGATCGCTAGCGCGAATTGTTTCAATTGAAGTAAGGCGCAACAGCTTAAGCCGCACAGTAGATGATGCGGCAAAGATGGAGCGCACCATTGTCGCAAATATTGATCAACTAGTAATTGTTGTTGCCGCAGCCAATCCAGAACCACGGCGCGGATTAATTGATCGATTCTTGGTCTGTGCTTTTCACGAAAATATCAAGCCTATTCTCTTGGTAACTAAGACAGATGTTGCTGCAGTTCCAGATTTTCTCCACGAATACGAAACGCTCGGTGTAGAAATTGCAACCGCTGCGATCAAATCTGATTCGCGAGAAGCAGACCTTGCAAAACTCTTTCAGATGCTAAATGGTAAAACTTCAGTGCTTGTTGGGCACTCAGGAGTAGGTAAATCAACGCTAATTAATGCACTAGTTCCGCATGCTGATCGCGTGACAGGCGATGTAAATGATGTGACTGGCCGCGGCCGGCATACATCATCGAGTGCTATCGCACTCCCCTTGGCTACTGATCTATCACCTGCGCAAGGTTGGATTATTGATACACCGGGAATTCGCGCATTTGGTCTGGCGCATTTAGATTCCAATCGCATTGTCGCTGCATTTGAAGATCTTCATCAAGTTACACAAAGTTGCATGCCAAATTGCTCTCACCATGAAGTGGGCTGCCAGTTAAATGAATGGGCAGCGCCAAAAGGTGTTGTAAATAACGAGAGAAGCGCACGTGTAGCAAGTCTGCGCTCACTGCTAGAACTTAAAGATTCAAACCCGCCCGCGCTAGACTGAGAACATGTCTTTTACGCGGGGCAATGACTTAGCGCTTGCAATGCGCCTTGCTGATGCCGCAGATTCAATTACCTTAACGCGCTATCAATCTCTTGATTTACAAGTTACAACTAAGCCAGATAACACTCCAGTTACAGATGCAGATAAGGCATCCGAGGAAGCGATCCGTGCCTTACTTAAGAGCCACCGCCCCGAAGATGGAATTGTCGGTGAAGAATTTGGTACAGATGGCGTTGGGGCAAAAAGATATTGGGTAATCGATCCTATTGATGGAACTAAAAACTTTTTACGCGGAGTGCCGACTTGGGCTACTTTGATTGGTTTGATCGAAAAGCAGAGTGATGGATCGGAAGTTGTTGTTGTCGGTGTAGTTAGCGCTCCGGCTCTCTTTCGTCGCTGGTATGCCAGCGAAGGTAATGGTGCATTTGTTATGGTGAATAAATCAGCGCCAAAGAGAATTTCTGTCTCACAGGTCTCTGAAATAAAAGATGCATCTATTTCTTACTCTGATTTCAATGGATGGGGCGAGAAACTTGCTCCATTTCAAGATTTACTAGCCAGCGCATGGCGCACCCGTGGTATTGGTGATTTCTGGTCACATATGTTGGTGGCAGAAGGTGCAGTAGATGTTGCAGCTGAGCCAAGCCTGGCTATTTGGGATATGGCAGCGCTGGATATCATTGTGCGCGAAGCAGGCGGTAGATTTACCAGCGTTGCAGGCGTAGATGGCAGTCTAGGTGGCAGCGGGCTTTCAACTAACTCTGCCATTCACCAAGAGATTGTAGATAAATTAAATGGCAGTTGAAGATGTAAAAATTGAGCTATCTCGCCCGCCAAGTGCTGAGCCAGAAAAACCTGGTAAAGCGATCGATTTAAGTAAAACCACCCTGATTCCGCGTACTTTTTCAGTAACCGGGATGACTTGCTCCTCTTGCGTTAATACCGTGGAGAAATCACTCAATGCAATCAGCGGAGTAAGTGCGAGCGTTAACTTTGCAACTGAGACTGTTCATATTTTGGCTCCAGCAGAAGTCAAGAGCAGCGAAATTATCAAGAAGATCAAGAGCGCTGGTTACAGCGCTACTCTGATTGAAAATGGCACAACCCCCGCGTTGCACAGTAAGAAATCAGGAGTCGCCCTCTTCTTTGCAGTTTTATTCGCAGTCCCAACAATTGCAATGTCAATGGTTCATCAATGGCACGCTCAATTAGATGAGCAGATTCTCAGCGTTCTTAGCTCGTTAAATATTCTGCCACCACTTTATTCACCAACTGCGTGGCTTGCCATTGGACTTACGACTCCACTGATCTTGATTGTTGCATTTCCTATTCATCGTGCTGCGCTTCGCAACTTATTGCATCCAACAATGGATTCACTGATATCGCTAGGTTCATTAACTGCATTTGGTTGGTCTATTTACGCTAACGCGACCGGTACCGGTGATGTTTACACAGAAGTTGCTGCTGGTGTTCTGCTCTTTGTAATTCTGGGCCGACA
>CANMCL010000108.1 GCA_947496345.1 Actinomycetota bacterium | reverse complement strand
AACAGGAATCCTTGGAATGGGTAGAAGAAATTGTCTGCAACCCACACTATGTAGATACTTCCGGCCAGCATAATTACGCCATCAAGTGCCACCGCAACATAACGTTTCATCGGCAGACCGGTTGAAATCAGTGCGAGACCGGAAGAATAGAGGTTAAGTATTGAACCGCCGACCAAACCTAGAATTGCAATTAACGCAAAAATTGCCAGGTACCAAGTTGGCAATAAAGTAGTTAGCGCTCCAATCGGATCGTTAGCAATAGCTTGCGCTAATTTTTGATCGCTTCCAGCGAGAAGCGCTCCATAAATAACTAAAACAATTGGCACTGTCGAAGCACCAAAAACTGTCCAGCCAACCACTGCACGACTAGATGTTGTACGAGGTAGGTATCTGGAATAGTCGGCTGCAGAATTCACCCAACCTAGACCAATTCCAGTGATACCAAAAATGAGTGCTCCGATGAAGCCTTGGAAATTTCCATTCGGTATTGAACTGACGTTTTGCCAATCAACGCTATCTAGCGTTAAAACTATATAGATCACCGTTGCAATTACTGTGGTGATTGTCAGATATTTTTGAAGGCGCATAATGACGCTGTGGCCAAGTATGCCGCCATACATAGTTAAAGAAACCGCTAGAGCAAATCCAATGACCATAGCAGTATCGTGATCAATACTTCCAATGCGAATAAATATCGTTCCAGTAGCCAGCGTGGCAAGTGAGACTAAAACAGTCTCCCATCCAACGAAGACGAGATATGAGAGGAAACCGGGAACAATATTTCCTTTGATTCCAAAGACTGCCCGCGACTGCACCATTGTTGGCGCGTTCGATCTCTTTCCGGCAAGTGAACTAAAGCCAACTAGTAAGAAGGAGAGAATTGTGCCAACAACTGCTGCGCCAGTGGCCTGCCAGAAAGAGATGCCAAAGCCAAGAAAGAAAGAGCCATAGGAAAGCGCCAGAAGGGAAACGTTAGCGCCGCACCATGGCCAAAACAAAGAGGACGCTTTTCCAGTTCGTTCGGATTCAGAGATAACGTTGGTGCCATTTATCTCAAGATTCATCATTTGAGATTACGGTGTTTCATTCGTTTTGCTTAATCGAGGAAGAAATCAAGGAGGAAATCCTTAGTTCCTGGAACTACCGAATACTTCTCAAGATCAGTAACACCCACTGATGCCAAAACCTCGTCGTCTACGAAGAAGTTTCCCGTGGTTTCTTTAGATGGTCGATTTAAAATAACGTATGCAGCATCTGCCAAGATTTCTGGAGTACGGCAAGCGGCTGTATTTATTCCAGGAATCATCTGCAGCGCAGCGGTATCGATTGCGGTGCGTGGCCACAATGCATTTACCGCTATCCCGGACTCGCGAAATTCCTCTGACATTCCAAGCACGCACATAGACATTCCGTACTTGGCCATTGTGTAGGCAACGTGGTGCTGGAACCACTTAGCTTTCATCGAAAGCGGTGGCGAAAGCGTCAAAATATGCGGGTTGCGACCTGCTTGCGCCGATGCGCGTAGATGCGGAATCGCAGCTTGAGAAGTTAAAAAGGTGCCACGTACATTTACATCAAACATTAAATCAAAACGCTTTGCCGGAGTCGCCTCCGTTGGAGTTAAATTAATTGCGCTGGCGTTATTGATCAAGATATCTATGCCGCCGAATTCTGCAGCGGTCTGTGCAATGGCATCGGCGATCTGATTTTCATCGCGGAGATCGCATTGAATAGGTAGTGCCGTTCCCCCTGCAGCACGAATCTCTTCCGCTGCGGTGTGAATGGTTCCTGGTAATTTCGGATTGGGATCAGATGTCTTTGCCGCGATCGCAATGGATGCACCGTCGCGTGCAGCACGTAGCGCTATCGCTAGTCCAATTCCGCGAGATCCTCCGGTTATAAAGATCCTCTTGCCTGATAAATTTCCGGTGATTGTCATTACTTCCCCTTCTTAGCCATAAAGTTCATAAATGCTTCCATTGCTTCTTCTGATTGCAGCGCAAGTGAGAAGAGTTCAAATTCGGCTTTCATTACCGCTGCTACTGCATCGTGCTTGCTCGCTTTCAAGAGCGCTTTGGTATTGATCATAGCTTGGGGAGGATTCGCTGCGATTGCCTTTGCTAATTCCATCGCCTCGCCCAATGGATCATTTGCGATGGAGGCGACCATTCCCATCTCACGTGCACTTTCGGCATCAAAACTTTCGCCAGTAAAAAAGATTTTGGCTGCTCGCTGATAGCCAACCAAAAGTGGAAAGAGATAACTAGATCCGGCTTCTGGAACTAATCCAAGGGAGGCAAAGGGCATTGAGAATTTAGCGGAGGGAGATGCAATGACTACATCGCAGTGCAAAAGCATTGTGGTTCCGACGCCAACTGCATTTCCTTTTACCGCTGCGATAAGCGGTTTTGGAAATTCCAGGAGCGAACCTAAGAACTTTGCAACGTCGCTATCTTCACCTGTTGGTGGATTGGCAAGAAAGTCTGCAATGTCATTGCCGGCGGTGAAGTGCTCACCTTCACTGGTAATGATGACGGCGCGAACCCCAAAATCTCCCGCGGCCTCATTTAACCCACTTGCCAAACCCGCATACATCTCGCGAGTGAGCGCATTCATCTTGGCGGGGCGATTAAAGGTTAGTACTTGGATATCGCCTTCGCGGCGGCTGGTGATTTCAGACATTTGCCTATCCTACTGGTTGGTAAACTAGGAAAGAAATAGGATGATGGAGGCGACGGAGAGGTCAAATATGCCCAAACGAATCACCATCGTGGCACGAGATCTGAATCCATTTGAACACTTGGTACTTGGATTGCTTTGCGAGGGTAAAACTAATTCTGCAATCGCTCGAGAAACTTCGCACACTGAGAAAGTTGTAGAGAACACAATCAGCCGCGCGGCTAAAGCCTTTAATATAATATCTGATCATGACACAAACACCAGAGTGTTACTGGCTCTAGCATTTCGCACACATTATGGTGATGTAGTTGTTAACTCACTTAAAGTTGCCTGCTTTCATTTACAAATAGGTGCAGATGGACAATCACTCTGCAATCGTGATAATCATTAAATAGATCACAAATTTCTCGGGGCTAGCACTTACTAATTGTGGTGGAGTGCTAGCCCCGACCTTTTCTTAATAGGGGTATCCCCATTGGAGTTTTAATTGCCTTGCGCCTAAACGTTGGGTGTTTAAATAGGGAGAGATTAAAATGAAGAGAAAAAGTTTTGACAAAATTGTTACCGCTGTTGGATTTGGCCTAGCTGTATTTTTATTGATAGCTGCCGGTCTACTCAACTGGGGTGCGAGTTTTGCGGCCGATGCGGTCGCTTCGCAGTTAGAGGCGCAAGAGATAACTATTCCAGCCGTTACGGGAAATGCTGAAGAATCTGCGGATATAACAGAATTTTTCGCTGCTAATGGAGAGAAAATTCTTTCAAATGCAACACAAGCACAAATGTACGCAGATCATTATCTAGGATTCCACTTATCTAGTATGCCCACTTACGCGGCAGCTAGCGCGGCTAACCGTGCAGCGAGAGCAGCACTAGCTGAGAACCCTAATGATGAAGCACTGAAATTAGATGTCGCCGCAAAGGCTGCGATGGTTGAAACCGTATTTAAGGGCACTGTTCTTAGTGGAACGCTGCTGACCGCATATGCATTTGGAACATTGGGATCTATCGCAGGCATTGCTGCCTTGGTTTCATTAGTTGGTTCTCTGATAATGCTTTTGCTGTCAGTTCTTGGGTTACTTCATATTCGTCGCGTCCGCGAGGATGCGACGATTTAACCCTCAACTCTCCGTGAGAGCGCCCCTCGTTAGCCGCGAAAGCACTGGCTAGCGG
>CANMCL010000107.1 GCA_947496345.1 Actinomycetota bacterium | reverse complement strand
CGCCAGCGCAGTTGCGCTAGAAAATTTTCATCCAGATGATCAGTTAATTCGCCGACTTAATAACCAGATTCGCACTGCAATTAAATCTGCAATCCCCGATGTGATCATTGCAGGCGACTTAGATTTGGCTATGCCGCACTTAATTTCGATTGTATTTCCGAATACAAATGGCGAAGAAATTTTGCGAGCTTTAGCAACTAAGGGATTTGCGGTTGATTCTGGTTCTGCCTGTACCGCTATGAATCTGCAACCAAGCCATGTCTTAGCGGCAATGGGTCACCCAACAGATGGAAATATAAGAATTACACTTCACGCCGATAGTAGTGAGCGTGAAGTTTCAGATTTGATTAGCGCGTTACTAGATGCGGTTGGATCTCAGCAGCAGCGCTAGCACCGTAGGCCGAAGTAAAGCGCTCTATGAATTCATCTGCAGTAAATCTGTACTCCTGAGTGCCAGTAGTTTCAATTACATAAGTGGCAATCATTGCGCCAAGTTGAGCACATCTTTCGTGCCCAAGGCCCCAAGCAAGGCCTGCTACAAATCCTGATCTAAATGAATCGCCTACACCTGTTGGATCAACTTTGCCCTTTTCCTTTGGGCAACCAATTTTAATTGTCTCGCCGTTCAAAGATTCAACGCGCGCGCCTTCAGAACCCAAAGTTACAATTCGAAATTTTACCTGCTCTAAAATTTCGCGATCACTCCAACCGGTCTTCTGAATGGCAAGTGCCAACTCATATTCATTTAAAAATAAATATGTCGCACCAGAAATTAGCTGCTTAATCTCTTCACCGTTCATACGTGCCATCTGCTGCGAAGGATCGGCGGCGATCGCTACCCCTGTCTGGCGGGCGACTTCGGTGTGGCGCAGCATCGCTTCAGGATCATCTGGTGAAATAACAAGTAAATCGAGTTTGCCGGTCTTTTCCATAATTGGCGTCAATTCAATATTTCTCGCTTCAGACATAGCGCCGGGAAAGAAGCTAGCAATTTGATTTAGTTCGGTATCAGTAGTGACCATGAAGTGTGCGGTGTGCAGAGTTTTTGAGATATGAACGTGCGATGTATCCACACCATGGCGCACCAACCACGCATCGTAATCTGGCCAATCAATTCCAACTGCCGCAATCAGAATTGGATTTAGTCCCAAGACGCCCATGCCGTATGCAATATTTGCAGCGCATCCACCACGCCGAACTTCCAAACCATCAACTAAAAAAGATAGCGAAACTTTTTCGAGAGAACCGGCTACGAGTGAATCGGTAAATTTGCCCGAAAAGGTCATCAAATGATCAAGACCTACCGAGCCTGCAACGCCAATTTTCATAGGGTTAGATTAAAAGAGAGCGTTTAGCTTTAACTAAATGAATCGCCGCAAGCACAAGAACCGCCTGCATTTGGATTATCGATTGTGAATCCTTGCTTCTCGATAGTGTCCACAAAATCAATTGTTGCGCCCATAAGGTATGGATCGCTCATCTTGTCTACAACAACTTTTACTGAACCGTACTCACGGGCGATATCGCCTTCTTGATTGCGTTCATCGAAGTAGAGCTGGTAACGAAGACCTGAACATCCACCTGGTTGCACTGCAACGCGCAAGTAAAGGTCATCGCGACCCTCTTGAGCGAGTAGGGCAGCTACCTTTGCAGCAGCAACATCGGTTAGAGCGATGCCTGTTGTAGTTGTGTTTGTCTCAGTTGTCTCAGTTGTCATAGGGACAGACTACCTGTCCCCTTGCCTCAATGCGACAGCAACGCCATTTATGAGCGAGAATGTGGTCATGTCCACATCCCAGAGCGGATCACTCACCAGTTTGCTGCTGCTTGGTCGCGGCCAAGACTTGGAATCAGAACGAGGCGTTTCTTGCACTGGCGAGCTTCCAGAAGCCAGCGATCCAGAGTTAGTCACTCGCGCAAGGATTGCACGTGCTGCACTTGGTGATCGAGCGCTAGTTCTTGGTCATCACTACCAACGCGATGAAGTAATTGCCTTTGCAGATATCACTGGAGATTCCTTTAAATTAGCGCAAGCAGCTGCGGCGCAATCAACTGCTGAATACATAATCTTCTGTGGCGTTCACTTTATGGCAGAGAGCGCAGATATTTTAACCTCAGCTAATCAAAAAGTTATCTTGCCTGACTTGGCCGCTGGATGCTCAATGGCGGATATGGCAACTGCAAATCAGGTACAAGAATGTTGGAACCAACTTTCCCAAATTGGAATTGCAGATAAAACTATTCCTGTCACTTATATGAATTCATCTGCAGCGATTAAGAGTTTTACTGGCGAACACGGTGGAACTATTTGTACCTCATCTAATGCGAAAAAAACTATGGAATGGGCGTTAAGTAAAGGCGAAAAGATTCTCTTTCTGCCCGATCAACACCTAGGACGAAATACCGCCGTACTTTCACTTGGTTTATCTCTATCTGATTGCGTCCTTTGGAATCCCTGGAAGCCGATGGGAGGACTTACCGCCGATCAACTTCGCGCAGCAAAAGTAATTCTCTGGCGCGGTCACTGTTCCGTCCACGGGCGTTTTACGGTCGATGCAGTAAACGAAGTTCGCAACCGTCTGCCCGGAGTTAAAGTCTTAGTTCATCCCGAGTGCCAACACGAAGTTGTATCTATCGCTGATGTTGTAGGCAGTACCGAAGCGATTATCCGTACTGTTGAAGAGTCCCCCGCGGGAAGCAAATGGGCGATCGGCACTGAACTTAATTTAGTTTCTAGATTGGCAAAAGCGCATCCTGACAAAGAGATTGTCTTCCTCGATAAAACGGTTTGTTACTGCTCGACAATGAACCGCATCGATCTTCCTCACCTGGTTTGGGCGATGGAATCTCTAGTCGCAGGCCATCTCGTTAATCAGATTAAGGTGGCACCTGATGTAGCCCGCTTCTCTAAGTTGGCTCTAGAGCAGATGCTCGCTCTATAGTTTGCGCTATGACAACTCCAGCAGATGGCTCTCAGAAAAAAGGCCGACCTACGCCAAAGCGTAAAGAGGCTCAGGCTGCAACAAAGATTTCTTCGCTAGCTCCCGCATCAACAAAAATTGAGAAGAAGCGCGCCAAGGACGCTGCCCGCGTAGCGCGAATGAATCAACGTGCTGCATACCTTCGCGGAGATGAAGCAGCGCTACCGTTACGCGATCGCGGAGTCGAGAAAAGATTCGTTCGTAATTACATTGATTCACGTCGCTCGATAGGCGAGTACTTCTTACCAATAATTGGCTTCGTACTTATTCTTTCGCTGATTCCAGTAAGCACATTTGCAGTCGCTGGAATCGCAATTATGTATAGCGTTCTACTCGTCTCTGTCTTCGACGGAATTTTTCTCTCACGGAAAATCAAAGCCGAAGTTGCTCAGCGTTTTCCGGATAAGAGTACAAAAGGCTTAGGTCTTTACGGATGGCTCCGGTCTACCCAGATGCGACGCATGCGCGCACCAAAGCCACAAATAAAGCCTGGCGAAAAATTTAATTAAGCTCGCGGATTTGGGCTCTTCGTCGCCTTTGCGTCGGTATTTGGAAGTGCTCCAAGAGCCTTATCAATTGCTCTCATTTGATCTTCCGAAAGCTTTACGCCGGCCGCCTTTACATTCTCTTTAACTTGCGAAGGTTTGGTGGCGCCCATAATCGCGCTCGAGACATTTGGGTTTTGCAATACCCAAGCAATTGCCAATTGACCCATCGTTAAACCAGCTTCCTTGGCAATAGGTGCCAGATTTTGAACCGCGGTAAGCACTTCATCGCGCAACCAATTGGAGATCATTCCGGCGCCAGATTTCTTATCAGTCGCACGAGAGCCAGCAGGTGGCTTCTTTCCTGGAAGGTACTTTCCAGTTAGAACTCCTTGCGCCATTGGTGACCA
>CANMCL010000106.1 GCA_947496345.1 Actinomycetota bacterium | reverse complement strand
GCGCCGGAAAATCGACATTTATGAAAATTCTCTCGGGTGGAGTCACACCTGACGAGGGAAGTATTGAAGTTTTGGGTGAGAAATTCTCCTCGTTCTCAGTTCAATCAGCCTCAAAGCTTGGCATCGGAATCATGTATCAAGAACTTCGATTGTTTCAGCATCGAGATGTCTTAACGAATCTTTTTCCAGATCGGGAAATGCGCATAGGCCCATTTATTGCCCGAAAGAAGATGGCAGAAATAGCAAAACCAGTTCTTAAATCAATCGGACTTGATGTTGATTTAAATCAAATTGTCGGCGAACTCGCACTCTCTGACCAACAACTTATCGAGCTAGCCCGAGTTCTTATTGAAAAGCCAAGATTATTGATTTTGGATGAACCAACATCGGCACTTAACGCGCGCGAAAGCGAGCGATTGCTGGACCTCGTGAGATTGCTTCCTTCGCAAGGAACTACAGTTCTGTACGTTTCTCACCGGTTAGATGAAGTATTCTCAGTCTCGCAACATATAACTGTGCTGCGCAACGGCTCGCTAGTGTTCTCTAAACCAACTAGCGAGCTCGATATTCCTACAGTAATTGCCGGAATTGTTGGAGAAAAATCTGTTGAATCAATTGCGAAGAAAACAATTAGCGCAGACTCGAACTCTAAAGCAGAGAAAGTTTTGGAAGTTAAGAACTTAAGCAACGGCCGACAAGTTGTGGATGTTTCGCTCAATGTTGCGCCAGGTGAAATAGTTGGAGTTGCCGGACTTATTGGCTCTGGTGCTGACGAACTACTGGAAACTGTCTTTGGGGCACGTCAAAGAATTTCAGGTAGCGTCCAATTTAAAGGTGCTGAGAAGCAAAATTTAAGCCCTCAAAATTCAGTACGTGATGGAATTGCTTTGATTCCAGCTGACCGTAAGCGAGTTGGCCTAATGATGGATCGTTCGGTTGCGGACAATTTATCTCACATTTCAGCAGGTGGATATAAACGCGGTACATTTTTTGTATCTACTTCAGGGATCGCAGCAACGGCTGAAAGACTTGTGAAGAAATTCACTATTAAAGCTGAGAATGTGCAAGTACGAGTCGGAAATCTCTCTGGTGGAAATCAGCAGAAAGTTGTTATTGGCAAGTGGCTAGAGATTGCTCCAGGTCTTGTCTTACTAGATGATCCAACTCGTGGCGTCGATATTGGTGCAAAAGTAGAGTTATTCCGTCTTGTTCGAGAAATCGCTGATGAGGGCAAGGGAATTCTCTTTAGATCAACCGAAATTTCTGAGTTAACTTCATTGTGTGATCGTATAGTCGTAGTTAAAGATGGGGTCAGTACCCGTGAAGTAAGTGGCGTCGATGATGCCGAACTAATCAAGTTGATCAACGAATAGCAGAAGATTCTCTCCCCAAACCGATTAATATAGAAACAATAGAGAAAAAATAGAGAAAGAGGAAAAATGGTAAGAAGAGCGTTCACTATGCGTTTGCAGCCAGGAAGCTTGGCGACTTACAAGATGCACCACGATGCCATTTGGGCAGAGCTAATTGCTGAACTTGAAAAGTCTGGCATAGCAAACATGACAATTTTTGAAAATGATCCTGTATTAGTTATGTATTCTGAGATAACCGATGTTGAGGCATGGGATCGACTTTGGCATTCAGAAGTTCATGATCGCTGGGCGGTCTTGATGAATCCTTTGATGGAGTTCAGACCAGATGGAATTGTTGAATCAACTGAACTTCGAGAAGTCTTCCATCTCGAAACAAATGCAGGCAAGTAAGAATAATGCCTGCTGAAAAACTGGCTCTCGTAACAGGAGCTAGCCGTGGGATAGGACGCCAGATAGCGATTGGATTGGCCGATAACGGTCACCAGGTAATTGCTGTTTCGCGCTCGGCTATAGATACAAGTGGACTCTCAGATTCCCAAAAGTCATTGATCACAAGCATTACAGGTGATGTCAGCGATGCATCTTTTATCGAAAAACTTGAGAGACAAGTCTCTAAAGATCACGGGGCAGTGCAAATTCTTGTTAACGCAGCTGGTGTATTCGGGCCTATCGATTTGGTTCATAACACCGACCCTGCTGAATGGGTAAGAACGGTAGTTATCGATGCAATAGCGCCATATTTCACCACTCGCTATTTCTTGCCGGGAATGCTGAAAAACAAATGGGGCAGAATTATTAATCTCACTTCTGCCGCATCTTTGCATCCACCTGGACCCCTTAACAGCGCTTATGGCACCTCGAAAGCCGCACTCAATCAACTCACTCGACATGTCTCTGCTGAAATTGCGGGTTCAGGGGTAACTGCAAATGTTATTCATCCGGGCGATGTACGAAGTGATATGTGGGGCGATATCAAAATTAAAGTTGACGCTCTTGGCGAGATCGCTAAAGATTACAAAGCTTGGGTTGACTGGGTTGATCAAACTGGTGGTGATGATCCAAAGAAAGCTATGGATCTGGTACTTAAGCTAATCAGCCCTGAAAGTGATTCAATCAACGGTACATTCTGTTGGATTGATCAACCACTACAAGCTCCTATTCCAAGTTGGGATGCTCCTAAAGATGCGAGACCTTGGACTTAGAAGGAGTAAAGATAAAACACCCGTCGAGTGGTTTAATGACGTCGAGAGCCCTGGTTTAGCCCGAACAAGCAGTCAAGGGGAATGATTTATGTCTGAACAGGAAAAAAACTCAATAAGTTTTGTAAAGGCGTTAATTGACTACTCGACATTAGATACTTCTAGTGAGTTACTGAAGCGACTAGAAGTACTTCTTGCAGATTTCATGATTTGTGTGGCCAGTGGCAATAAACTTCAAGCGCGGGAATCGCTGCTAAAAAATGATGGTTCGATCGCTTTAGCGACCAGATTGGCTAGTCAGTCCGCTTTCGAAGATAGAGATGATCTTGATTGGTCTGCAGTCAACCATCCAGGCTCGGTAGTTTTCGCGGCGAGCTTTGCAATTGCATTGGAATTCCCTCAATTTCGAGAAAACTTCTTAACATCAGCCCTGGCGGGCATGCGTGCAAGTTCGTCTGCTGCACATTTCTTCGGACCAAACCATCGCAAAAGTTGGCATATAACTGCCACCGCCGGCACCTTTGGCGCAGTGTGTGCTGCATCTGCAGCTATTGGATTAGATAGTGCGAAAGCGCAACAGGCGCTGCATCTCGCCGGAACTAATATGGGTGGAATCGGACAGGTCACTCGCGAGCTGCAAGGCATTCCAAGATTTAATCGATCAGCAGCTGCAGCGCTAGGAGTTGCTTCCGCATTTGCAGCGTACGAAGACATGCCTGCGGTAAAGAATCTTTGGCTTGGCGATCGAGGACTGTTCGAAGTTTTTGACTTGGCAGGGGTCATCACCGATGGAGGTCTTATTCGAGATGGCATTTCAACAATTCGAGTGCGCACTTTTCCAGCAAATGGCTTTATCCATAGCGCATTATTTGGAGTTGCCAAATTAGCGCGCGAAAACAGTGGCCAGTTAATAAATCTCAACGTCGAAGTAAGCGCTGGCATCTTCCCGATCCTCAATGATCCCGAGAAAGAGCGCTGGTGGAGGATAAAAGAAAATGTCGCAGCGGCTTGGCGTTCACAGAATCCAATGGATCTGACTGCCGCTCCAGATGTAGAAGAGTTAACTACCGTAAATGGCGCAGATATTCCGCTTGGTACCGCACGAATATCAGGGTCTACTACATCTGGGCCATTTGAGTTATATGTAACTGAAGCACCTGGTCTGAATCTATTTGATCCTACGGAAATTTTATGGCGCGAAGAAAAGTGGCGCTCAATGATTGGTGAAAGTTACAAAGAAATTGTTGCCCTAGCTGTCGCACTTATCGCTAAAGATCTATCTGATCTCACTTGGAGCAAAATAGAGAAAGTGTTGAGGTGAAGTGTGAGTAGTTTGCATCCCAAAA
>CANMCL010000105.1 GCA_947496345.1 Actinomycetota bacterium | reverse complement strand
ATGGCGATGGAAATATGATCGATTGGTGGACGCAAGCCGATCGCACCGAGTTTGAAAAGCGTGCCAACGCACTTATTGCACAGTTCGATGCGCTATTTCCGGAAGAGACGCCCGATATACACGTTAACGGGGCGCTCACAGTCGGTGAGAACATCGGAGACCTTGGTGGGCTAGCAATTGGATTTAAGGCCTATAAATTGGCTTTAAAGGGCGCTAAGGCCCCTGTAATTGATGGGTTAACTGGAGAACAGCGTTTCTTCCTATCTTGGGCGCAAGTTTGGCGCGGCAAGGTGCGCGCGGAAGAACTGCGTCGTCGCATTGCAACTGATCCTCATTCACCATATGAATTCCGCTGCAACGCCATCGTTCGCAATATCTCCGACTTCTACACGGCCTTTGACTTAACTGAGGGCGATAAGTTGTGGCTGGCTGAGAGTGAGAGAGTCGAGATCTGGTAACAGATCCAAAAACTAGATCGAGTCCTCGGCTCAATCGCTTTCTGCGACAATAACGCTTGTGTCCAGCCAAAGTTCAAAAAACTTCGCCTTCGAGATAAAGCAGAGCGCTGAAAACGGGCTAGCTCGCGTTGGCACAATCTCGACCCCACACGGCGATATTCAAACCCCTGCTTTTATTCCGGTGGGTACCAAAGCAACTGTTAAATCAGTGCTGCCGGAGGCGATGAAAGAACTGGGTTCGCAAGCACTGTTGGCTAACGCCTACCACCTTTACTTACAACCAGGTCCAGATCTTTTAGATGAGGCCGGCGGCCTCGCCAAGTTTATGAATTGGAACGGACCAACTTTTACAGATAGCGGTGGCTTCCAAGTTCTCTCACTTGGGGTTGGCTTTAAAAAAGTTTTGGCGATGGATGCCAAAACATTTAGATCCGATCAGGTAATCGCCGGCAATAAAGAGCGCTTGGCACATGTTGATGATGATGGTGTGACTTTCAAATCTCACCTTGACGGTTCTATGCATCGCTTCACCGCTGAAATTTCTATGCAGATCCAACATAAAATCGGCGCTGACATAATCTTCGCCTTCGATGAATGCACTACTTTGCACAACACCCGCCCCTATCAGGAGTTGGCAATGGAGCGCACCTACGACTGGGCGATTCGTTGTTTAGATGAACATAAGCGCCTTACCCAGCACCGCAGCGATAAGCCATACCAGGCTTTATTTGGGGTTATTCAAGGAGCGCAATATGAAGATCTACGTAAGAAAGCGGCTGCAGATTTAGGAACAATGTCATCTTCAGGAATTGAATTTGATGGCTTTGGCATCGGCGGTGCACTTGATAAAGATTCACTTGGCACGATCGTTGGATGGGTCAACAGCACCTTGCCGCAAGATAAGCCAAAGCACCTGCTGGGCATCGGCGCCCCCGAAGATCTATTCGTTGGCGTAGAAAACGGCGTTGATACCTTTGATTGCGTTCTTGCATCAAGAATTGCGCGAAGCGGTGCGGTCTACACATCCACAGGGCGAATCAACATCGCCAACGCTCCATATATTCGCGACTTCGGTCCGATTGATGAGAACTGCGATTGCTACACCTGCAAGAACTTCACACGGGCATACCTCTGCCATTTATTCCGCGGTAAAGAGATGCTGGCCGCCACTCTGGCAACGATTCACAACGAGCGTTATATCGTCGGTTTAGTAGATCGAATGCGGCAAGCGTTATTAGATGGTGACTTTAAAGAGATGAAGGAAGAATTCTTAGGGCGCTACACACATCGCTCTGGGCAATCGCGGGATTAGCCGCTTCTATCTGCCACCAACTTTAGGTAAGTGCCAGTCATATTTAATCGAAAGTTCGCGAACCAGAATTACAACTGCGCTACCGAGAACTACTGAAAAGATTTGATTTACTCTGAAATAATCACAACTGACATAAACCAGCGATCCGGCTAGGCAAGAAGTTCCAATTGTTTCGCGATGCAGTAAAACTGGTTCTACCTGGCAAAGTACATCGCGCAATAAGCCACCGGTGACTGCGCCAATCAACCCAAGAATTACCGCGTGAGGCGATAGCGGCAATAAAGGCGATCCCGCCATAATCCAAACCTTTATTGGCTGCGATTCTTGCGCCTACTAAGGCAAATGCGAATGTGCCAGCGAGGTCGAGCAGGGTGACTAGCAGCTCCAAATCCATGGCTTGAGTATAAGCCCGCAGAAATTCTTAGAGCAGGTAGAGCTCCTTCGCCTTTGCTACCGCCTCATCTCGGCCACTCGCGCCAATCTTGCGATAAACATTCTTTAAGTGAGTCTTCATAGTGTTCTGCGAGATATGCAGCGTGCTGCCGATAGCGCTGATTGGCTTACCGGTTGATAAATGACGCAAAATTTCTAATTCGCGCTTCGTTAGCGCTGCTGAGAGTCCCACCAAAGTCTCGCTTCTAGTCTTTAGCCTAGAAGTTATTCTCGATGCGAGATCTTCCAGATATACGGTGGGTTTTTCACCAGCAATTCGGATGATTAAGTTAAGAATTGAAGCTTCTTGACGAAGAAATGTCTCTCTAGCACCAACACGAGCACCAATTTCCAGTGCTTTGCCTATTAATTGCAAAGCTACTTTTTCGCGCTCTATATTCTGATGAGTTTGAAACATTAACTTATAAATCTGCTCAGTGGGAGTTCGCTCGGGTAGATCTTCCACCACGACAGAGCCGGGTTTTTTACCCAATTCGAACTCATGAATTGCTCGCACTCTTTGGACCAGCAGGAATTCTGGTAGTCGGCCAAGCAGAATCCCAACTCTCTCCCAATCCTTCATTGTAAATCTGATAAAGAGTTCGGTTAAATCACAATAGATATCTAGGCCATTTTTAAATCCGAGCGCACCAGCGCGTTCTCGCTCACTGCGCACAATATCTAAGGCAGATGTTGAATTTCCCGTCATCGCCATATCTCGTGCCATAAAACTCTCTGCAATATAAACCCAGGTGTACTGCTTCCAAGACTCCGCCAAATTTTTTATCTGCGCAAAAACTCGCTGTGACTCTTCGGTCTGCGAGAATTCCAACAAGCAGCGCGCCTTAACATACATAACATCTAGTGGGCCAAATATTCCAATATAGCCCTCTCGCTCCGCTTGAGAGATGACGTTATTGGCGACTACATACGCATCTTTATACTCACCGTTATTTAGAAGAGTGCACGCATCAATTGCGCTGAGGAAATAGAGAGCCATGGGACTTGAGTCATCTTTGGCCAACTCGTGCGCCTGCTTTTGAATACCGCCTAGATTATCTGAGCTGTCATAGATAATTTCTTTAGCTGCCAAAACGCGTAATATAGAAATCTTATCAATTGCAGCTAAATCTAACTCTTCAGATGTTGCGCCTAAAACGGTATCAATATGCATTCCTATTTGTTCAGTATGCCCGGTCGCAAAATCAATGTAAACGTTCGCTGCTGAAGTAAATTTCTTTATAAAGTTTTCAATATCAGTTCCGCGTGAAGTAAATAGCATCTCTGTAATCAGGCTCTGCGCAGCTAAATACTGAAAATCTGCAGTCAACCCCATCAGTTCAACTGTCTGCCGCTTTAAGACTCCAATGGTTGTGGCATCTCCTACTAGATCAGCCATACGCAATAAATCTTTTCCCCGACCAATAGCAATCAACTGACGCATCCCATGCCTGAAAAGGTGTCTATAGTCTTCTGGACTTCCTGCAAACTTTGCATGTTCTAGCGCCTTTAAATATGACCCACGATCTGCAAAATGATCGCATAGTCGCTGGTGAATCTGCCGTAGTTCTTTATCTGCAATTGAGGGATTTAGAATCAAACCAGTTCTAACGATCGTGTTAAACGAGTACTTATTAATCGGTTCGCTGCTGTATTTCAGGAATAGGCCGTCTACTGCGAATCGATTCAATTTACTCAATGAGAAAGCGTTTTGTAAGATAACTTCTGCCTCTTCAATTGAAAAT
>CANMCL010000104.1 GCA_947496345.1 Actinomycetota bacterium | reverse complement strand
AATGCAATTCGTTGTGCACTCTTTGGTCCGATTCCTGGCAAGCGGCCTAAAGCATCGATGAGATCTTGGATCGCACCTTCGTACATGCCAGTGCTCATTAATTCTTTTTCTTTTCAGGGATAACAGTAGCGCCGAGTTCAGCAGCTAAGAGCGCTGCACCTGACAATAAGTTTTTATCTGATGGCGCTTCGTCTTTGCGCACCGCGCGTGCTTCAGGAGTTGATGTTGTATCAATTGAGGCATCGACTACTACTTCGATCTTGCGATCTATCCCAACTATTTCAATAAAAGCTTGGCGCAGGATTTCATCAGATTCAGAGCGCACAAATGAATCGCGGGCACCGGCGTTAACTATTCCGATAGTTATCAACTTTTCATCGACTGCAACGATTTGGGCGGAGGCGGAGAGGAGTGACCAGGTTAGGCGGCGGCGCTTCTTAACGTTCTCGATCACATCTGGCCAAAGGCGGCGTAAACCTGCGATATCGATTGGCTGATTGGAAGCAACCTTCGGAGATTCGGGAACAGCTTCTTTAGAATCTCCTTCTGTTGCTTCCTTTTCAGCCACTACTTTTGCAGCAGGTTTATCAGCAGCTTTTGGCGCATCTGCAATCTTTGGGGCTGGTGCAGGGGTCGTTGTCGTTATGTTTTCGACGCGTTCTAGGCGTTCAATGCGTGAAAGCATTCCGGCTTCAGAGTTATCTCCGCCAGGTAACAACATGCGACCGCAGATAAGTTCCAGAATCAAACGTGGTGCTGTTGCACCGCGCATCTGGGTTAGACCTTCGGCTGCGATATCGGCGGAGCGCGAAAGATTTGCGGCGCCGATATTGGCGGCTTGAGTGCGCATACGTTCTAGTTGATCATCAGGTAGCTCACGCAGAATTGAATTCGCATTGGTTGCAGCAAGTGCATCAACGATCATCAAATCGCGCAGACGTTCTAGGAAGTCACTGGCAAAGCGACGCGGATCGTGGCCTGATTCAATAACACGATCAACAGTTTTAAAGAGCGTTGCTCCATCTCGGGCGGCAAGTGCATCGACTGCATCATCAAGCAGTGCGCCATCGGTAAAGCCCAGCAATTGAATCGCGATTTCGTAGCTGACTCCATCTGGGCCAGCGCCAGCGAGCAGTTGGCCGAGTACAGAAAGAGCGTCACGCACTGATCCGCCACTGGCGCGCACCACAAGTGGAATCACGCCTTTAGCGACAGTTGCACCTTCTTCTTTACAAATCTTTTCCATGTGCTCGGCCAAGATTCCTGGTGGAACTAAGCGGAATGGATAGTGATGAGTACGAGAGCGAATCGTTGAAATCAACTTTTCTGGTTCGGTTGTTGCAAAGATAAAAATAACGTGAGGAGGTGGTTCTTCAACAACTTTCAAAAGTGCGTTTGCTGCTCCGGGCCCAAGCTGATGCGCCTCGTCAATAATGTAAATCTTGTATCGGCTTTGTACTGGTGCGAAGAATGCTTTATCGCGTAAGTCGCGTGCATCATCGACTAAGCCGTGGGTCGCCGCATCGAGTTCAATAACATCGAGTGAGCCTGGGCCATTTGCAATTAGATCTTTACAGGATTGGCAGAGGCCGCAAGGAGTTGGGGTTGGACCTTGTTCGCAGTTAAGTGAGCGCGCCATAATGCGAGCGCTAGAAGTTTTTCCGCAACCACGTGGTCCGCTAAATAAATATGCGTGATGTGTTTTGCCAGATGTCAGCGCATTAGAAAGCGGAACAGTGACATGTTCTTGACCGATTACATCTGCAAATACAGATGGTCGATACTTGCGATACAACGCGAGTGACATATTCACTCCTCTCTTCTGCGCAACAATATTTACAACCTATTACAAAGTACCGACTGGCACTATATAAAGGACCCCCCACGCACCCATTAGAGCGCGCCTACCCTTGCTGTATTCCTACCCTGGGGGAGTTCAGCGCGGTAATGCCGCGTGAGGGATCTGGCGTAATCATAGTTATTACCCCGTTACCCTTAGCCAGTCGGGAGCGATCCCGCCAGGAGGATTCGCATAGCGGCCGAGTGCGCACGCTTGGAAAGCGTGTAAAGGGCAACCTTTCGAGGGTTCAAATCCCTCATCCTCCGCCAGATTTAATTGTCTACCGAATCCTTACAAGGGTAAACGATTCATTCCCAAATACCGTCTGACCCGTTAGTTCCTGAGGGTTTATCTCTTTGCCTCCATTATCAGGTGCTTTATCCCCTGAAGGCATAGAAGGTTTGGTCTTGTCATCATTTGAATCACTTGGAGGATTGAGAACATCCTCCTTCTTCTCTGAGGTGCGATTCTCAACAAGAATAAAGACCGCGGAGTAAGAACTTAAATCCGCTGTTTCAAAATAGCTTTCCAAAACCACATCAGTTTCAAAATGCCAAGCACTCAAGTACTGGACTCCGTGACGGGCAACAATTACCGAATTCTCTGGGATATCAACTTGTTGAACCAGTTGCTTGAAATCTGAGTATTTCTCATCAGAGAAGACAATTTTCATTTCATATGATGTAAACGCCATTGAAGATAGCAAAGTCAATGCAGCAAGGACAGTAATTGGTGCCTTATAGAGATTTTTCTCGGCATTGCCAAAAATAATAATGGCAGCGATGCTAAGTGGGACAAAAGAAAGCCCTGTTAGACGATCAGCCCATTCCATAGATATAAAAGGTGAAGACAAAACAAATGTGGCGATAAGTGAAGAGATAACGAGTGACATATCGGAGAAGCTGAAATTACTTCTAGAGCGCCAAGAAATGATTGCAAGGACTACAACTGCAATTTGGCTCGTGATTATTGTGAAGGTAATTATGGAGTTTGCATAGCCATGAATAATTCCATCGATTACCGGTCTGACAAAGGCTGCACTTGGCGTAGTTAAGAATTCAACGAGTCTTTCGTAGCGGTTTGGAACTATAACTGCCAGTGAGGTGAGTAGCCCGACAAAAGCCACACAGGACAGAGCTAAACCTTTAAGCCAAAACTTGCGACCGCTCCTGCGCATTTGAAGCAATCCCCACAAAACGATAAGGATGAATGCCAGCAGAGCTGTTCCAAAGTGCGAAAGCGCTGTGATCACAAATAGGATTATTAAATAGATTACTGAGAGTTTCTTTGACTGGTGCTCCCAATTTACAAGCACAAGTGCCATGAAAAAGACTGCTGGGATAGTCGCTTCATTCTTGATGAAATCGCCAGTGAAAAAGTAGAGTTGTATCGGATGCAGTAAAACGACCAAAATAGCTATTGCTGGTAAGAATGGATTCTTGAATCTGCGGGCGATTAAGTAAATTGGAATTGCAGAAAGCGCCGGTAGAACGGCATCTGAGATACGGACTCCGAGGGGTACATCTCCAACAACCTTTGCGATCGCTGCCTGCACCCAAAAAATAAAGGGAAGATCAGAAAATGCGAGTGACTGATTTTCAAGAACGGAGCGAACTTGAACCCAATAGAAAGCACCATCGAGCCCGGGTAAGAGATCGCCTTTGGTTAAAGAAAGCTTCGCAAGTATTCCCGCAAGAACCGCCAAGAGTGAAGTTGCAAGAGGAACTCTTCTTAGATTCTGGAAAGTTTGACGCATTTGTAAATTATCTAACTTATTTCTCTAAAATTGGTTGTCATTTGGCCATAACTCCAGTATTTTCATTGTTATGACCCGTTTACCTAAAAAACGGGGAATTACCCAGGTTGAAGGGGATAAATCCCTCATCCTCCGCTCGTTTCACTCGCTTCGGCTGATTCACTTATTTCCGAATCGCTTATTCCCGAGGAACCCCTGCCTTACTTACACATCACAAGCTGAGACATCCTCCGCTCGAAGATGGCTCTGAATAAATCCTTAACTAAGGTCTCTGACTTGGCGAAGTATAAAGAAGTAGGTCTCTCAACGACGTTTACAGTAGTCACTGGTTGCATCCCCATTAGAAAATGG
>CANMCL010000103.1 GCA_947496345.1 Actinomycetota bacterium | reverse complement strand
TACGACGATGTGCTCTTATTGCCAGATGCCTCTGAGGTAGTCCCAAGTGAAGTAAATACATCAACTTGGTTGACGCGCAATATTTCTTTAGCAGTGCCAGTTGTTTCTTCTGCGATGGATACCGTCACCGAATCGACAATGGCAATTGCAATGGCAAAAGCCGGCGGTATCGGAATCATCCACCGCAACCTGCCGATTGATGAACAAGTAACTCACGTTAAATTAGTAAAGAACGTTGGACTTGCTGGCGCCGCAGTCGGTGTGGGCGATGATGGATTTGCTCGCGCCAAGGCTTTGATCGAAGCTGGCGTCGACGTGGTTGTTGTCGATACCGCACACGGTCATCACCGCGCAGTGCTAGATGCGATTGAAAGAATTAAAAAGTTCTCACCAACGACAGATGTTATCGGCGGAAATGTCGCAACACGTGCAGGTGCGCAAGCGCTAATCAATGCAGGTGCGGACGCGGTAAAAGTTGGCGTTGGTCCTGGGTCAATCTGCACGACTCGTGTTGTTGCAGGCGTAGGCGTTCCGCAGATCACCGCAATTATGGAAGCGAGTAAAGCTTGCAATAAGGCTGGCATTCCATTGATCGCAGATGGTGGACTGCAGTATTCCGGCGACATTGTTAAAGCAATTGTCGCTGGCGCAAATTCGGTAATGCTTGGTTCACTTCTTGCAGGTTGTGAAGAATCACCAGGGCAACTCGTTGAAATCGATGGCCGCAAATACAAGGCATACCGCGGCATGGGTTCACTCGGTGCGATGCAATCTCGCGGCGAACAGAAGTCATATTCCAAAGATCGTTATATGCAAGACGATGTTTTATCTGAAGACAAACTAGTTCCAGAAGGTATCGAAGGCAGAGTTGCTTATCGCGGCCCAGTCGCTGATGTTGTTCACCAGTTGGTTGGGGGGCTGCGCAGCGGAATGGGTTATGCCGGAGCACCTGATATCGAAACCCTGCGCCGTGAAGGTCGTTTAATTCAAATTACTGCAGCCGGATTGCAAGAGAGCCATCCTCACGATGTGCTTCACGTGGCCGATGCCCCTAATTACAGTAAGAAGAGCTAAGGAAGGCCACCATGGATATCGAAATCGCACCGGGAAAGCGCGCTCGCCAGGCATTCTCCTTTGATGACATTGCAATTGTCCCAAGTCGCCGCACACGCAACCCTGAAGATGTATCAACCACTTGGCAGATAGATGCTTATAAATTTGATATCCCAATGTTGGCAGCGCCAATGGATTCAGTTGTCTCACCAGATACTGCGATCGCAATCGGCAAACTTGGCGGCTTAGGCGTATTAAATCTAGAAGGCCTTTGGACGCGTTATGACGATCCACGTATTCCACTGGGTGAAATCGCATCAATGCCCGACAAACACGCCACGCGTCGCATGCAAGAAATCTATAGCGCACCTATTCGTCCAGAGTTAATTAAAGAACGTATCAAAATGATTCGCGATGCAGGTGTAACGGTTGCGGCTTCTCTTTCACCACAACGCACTGCCGAACTGCATAAAGCGGTGATCGATGCCGGTGTTGATATCTTCGTAATTCGCGGTACCACAGTTTCTGCAGAACACGTTGGTAACGATGAATCAGCGCTTAATTTGAAGAAATTTATCTACGAACTAGATGTTCCAGTAATCGTTGGCGGAGTTGCCACAGCAACGGGTGCACTTCACTTGATGCGCGCTGGTGCTGCTGGAGTATTAGTCGGATTCGGTGGCGGAGCAGCTCACACAACTCGCAAGGTTTTAGGAATTGAAGTTCCGATGGCTTCTGCTGTTGCTGAAGTAGCCGCTGCGCGTCGCGAATACTTAGATGAATCTGGCGGTCGCTACGTTCACGTCATTGCAGATGGTTCAGTCGGTCGCTCTGGAGATATCGCAAAAGCAATTGCTTGTGGAGCTGATGCGGTAATGATGGGTTCACCACTTGCTAAAGCAGTTGAAGCACCCGGACTTGGTTGGCACTGGGGATCAGAAGCTCATCACCAAGAGTTGCCACGTGGCGAACGCGTAAATGTTGGAACCGTTGGTTCTATCGAAGAAATTTTGGTTGGCCCATCTCATACATCAGATGGTTCTATGAACTTATTCGGTGCACTCCGCCGCGCAATGGCAACATCTGGTTACTCAGATGTTAAAGCTTTCCAGCGCGTAGAAGTCATTATTCACGGGGCTTAATAGTTTGAATTCTAAAAGCGGAGTCTTGGTCGTCGATTTCGGCGCGCAGTACGCACAGCTAATTGCACGACGCGTGCGTGAAGCAAACGTTTACTCTGAAATTGTCCCATCGCACATTACCGCAGCCGAAGTCACTGCCAAGAACCCGGCAGCAATTGTTCTATCGGGTGGGCCAGCAAGTGTTTACGCAGACCATGCCCCAAAATTTGATGCAAATATTTTAAAACTCGGAATTCCAGTATTCGGAATTTGTTATGGATTCCAAGCAATGGCAGCCGCTCTCGGTGGTGTCGTAAGCCAGACTGGAAAGTCAGAGTTCGGAAGAACTGAAGTAAAGGTTGAATCAACTTCAAAAATCTTCTCATCCCTTCCGGCAGTGCAAAGTGTATGGATGTCGCACGGTGATGCTGTAACCCAAGCCCCCGCAGGATTTACAGTTTGCGCAGTCACGGCTGATACTCCAATCGCGGCATTTGAAGATGCCACCGGAAAAATCGCGGGCGTGCAATTTCATCCTGAAGTTCTGCATTCAGAACACGGCCAGGCGATTTTGAAAAATTGGTTGATAAATATTGCTGGTTGCCAACCTGACTGGACCACTGGAAATATTGCAGAAAATGAAATTGCAAAAGCCAAAGATTTAATAGGAAGCAAGCGTGTCATTTGCGGCTTGTCCGGGGGAGTAGATTCCGCCGTTGCTGCTGCAATTATTCAACGTGCGGTAGGTTCACAACTCACTTGCGTCTTTGTTGATCACGGCTTACTGCGCAGCGGCGAATCAGAACAAGTACAGCGCGACTTTGTGGCAGCCACTGGTATTGATCTAGTTGTGGTGGATGCCGTTGATCAATTCCTTAACGCTTTGGCAGGTGTGACAGATCCAGAAACGAAACGAAAGATCATTGGCCGCGAATTCATCCGCTCATTTGAAAAAGCAGCTCGCGATATTGCAGCCGGTGGCGCTGTCGAATTCTTAGTACAAGGCACTCTCTATCCCGACGTTGTGGAATCTGGTGGCGGCACAGGAACAGCAAATATCAAATCCCATCACAACGTGGGCGGTCTACCCGATGATTTGAAATTCACTTTGGTAGAACCGCTGCGCACACTCTTTAAAGATGAAGTGCGCCAAGTTGGTCTAGAACTTGGACTGCCAGAAGAGATTGTTTGGCGCCAACCTTTCCCAGGTCCGGGACTCGGTATTCGCATCATTGGTGAAGTAACAAAAGAGCGCCTAGATCTTTTGCGTCACGCAGATTTAATCGCCCGCGAAGAGTTAAAGGCGGCAGGACTAGATCGCCAGATCTGGCAATGCCCAGTTGTTTTATTGGCCGACGTGCGCAGCGTTGGCGTGCAAGGCGATGGCCGAACATATGGCCATCCGATTGTCCTGCGCCCGGTATCCAGCGAAGATGCGATGACCGCTGATTGGTCGCGCGTTCCCTACGAAACTCTAGAAAAAATATCTACTAGAATTACCAATGAAGTTCGTGAAGTAAACCGCGTTGTGTTGGATGTGACGAGCAAGCCACCTGGAACGATCGAGTGGGAATGAAATGAACACTCGCAAAGAGATCGAGTGGGAGTGACCGTGAAGAAATTTATTGCAGTTTTAACGGTTTTATTTTTACTTCCCCTCCCCACATCCCAAGCTGAGGAACGCCCGCAAACGGTTGACGGTTGCGAGACTCCGACCTCTAAAGTGCGCACTCCAGGCACGCTCAGGCAACCAAGCAGCATTGATAAGAAATTAGCGACCACAA
>CANMCL010000102.1 GCA_947496345.1 Actinomycetota bacterium | reverse complement strand
CCCGCGGTCTTGTGGCCTTTGATTCAGATGAAATTCCGCAAATGTTGGGTCGCTCTACTAAGGAACTTGCTGCTTCGTTAGGCGCTGAATTCGAGCGAGAGCTTGTTCATCGCGATGATTTAGTACTTCTCTAACTCTTCTTCTCAGCAACTTCACGTAGTACAGAAGCGATTTTATCGCTGATGCCATCCGCGCTGGTTGGCATATCGCTTAACTTAACAATGACCGTATCGTGAAGCGCATCTTGATAAATGTATTGACCGTGTAGCCCCATCATTAAATTAATTCCCTGATAGGGATGCCACATCTGCGCTGCATATCCCCAGCCATAATCAAGATTCACTACGGGATTGGAAAGTCGTGCCTTCCAGGAAGTACTAGCGATTGCAGGTGCTCCACTCATCAACGCCTGACCAACGCGTGCATAATCTCGTGCTGTTGCGTTAAAGCAACAGAAAGCCTTTTCGTGGCCGCCAACTTTATCTACGTTCCAAGTTGCATCGTATTCTGCGCCAACTTTTTTCCAGATTCGTTCGCTGTATTCATCGGCTAACTTATTTCCAGTTACCTTTTGAATAATCAAACCCAGTAGTTCAGTGTTAACGCTTCGATACTCGGGATATGTACCTGGCTCCTCCCTCATTTTACGATTATTCTTGATAAAGAAATTCATATCCGTGGTTGCATACATTTGCGCAATAGCAACGCCCCAGCCAGAGGGCCCCGATGGATAGTTATCAGAAACTCCGATACCGGAATTCATATCTAATAAATTCTTTATCGTCACCTTGTCAAAGGAAGATTCGGCTTTAAATTCTGGCAGGATTGAAACGAAGGTATCTGATTCTTTGATCTTGCCCTCATCAATTAGTTGACCAATCACCAGTGAAGTCATGGTCTTTGCAACCGAATATGATGGAAGCACGGTTGATTCGGTTTTTCCATTAAAGTATTTTTCGTAAGTAATCTTTCCGCCTCGGATGATGAGAAAAGCATTAGTCTGAGTGGCTTTCATAAATTCATCGAAGGAAATCTTCGCGCCGTTCCACGTGACCTCATCAATTACTTCTGGCTTGCCCAATTGCCAAGCGGATGCCTCAGCAGGTTCAGCCGAAATTACGTGAAAGGGCATTAGATCGGGTGTCTTAGAAGCCGGCGCAAGTCCTAACTTAATCGCTGCAATCGGCTCTGGATATCTAATTGCCTTCGTTAGTCCGAATAAGGCGATGTATAGGACAAGGAGAACTAGTGCAGTTCTGCGAAATAATTTGAACACAACGAAAGGGTAACTCCCGCTAGGCTTAAACCTATGGATGCGGTCGCAATAGTTTCAGAGCTGGCGCTCAAAGCGCGTACCGCTGCCCGCACTTTGTCCACTGCTACTGGTGTTGAACGTAAAGCAGCGTTACACAAAATCGCCGAGGCGATCGAATCGCGTAGCGCAGAAATTTTAAAGGCCAATGCTGAGGATATTGCGCGAGCGCAAACTGAAGATATGCACCCACAAATGCAAGATCGGTTACTTCTTAATGAATCTCGTGTGGCTGGAATTGCAAATGGAGTGCGCTTAGTTGCTGACCTTCCAGATCCACTTGGCCAAGTTCTGCGCCACTCAACTTTGCCAAATGGTTTAGATCTAAAACAGATTTCCGTTCCATTTGGTGTTATCGGGATGGTTTATGAAGCTCGCCCTAATGTGACTGTGGACGCTGCAGTTATCTTGTTGATGTCTGGCAACGCTGCCTTATTGCGCGGATCCTCAACTGCGGCGGCGAGCAATCAGATTCTTGTGACTGTTATGCGCGATGCGCTTGCAAGTACAAAGATTTCTCCAGAAGTGATTCAACTTGTGCCATCGGATGATCGGGCCACAGTTAAGGCTCTACTTAACGCGCGCGGCAAAGTAGATCTAGTAATTCCACGTGGAAGTGCCGCTTTAATTCGGATGGTGGTAGATGAATCAACTGTGCCGACCATTGAAACAGGCGCTGGGGTTTGTCACGTCTATGTAGATGAATTTGCCGATATCGAAAAAGCTTTGCCAATTCTGATTAACTCTAAAACTCACCGCCCTAGCGTTTGCAACGCTGCAGAAACTTTACTGGTACATCGCGCGATCGCTCCGACTTTCTTGCTAATGGCACTTAAAGCGCTTTCTGATGCCGGAGTCATTCTGCATGCAGATTCAACTGCACAGAAAGTTGCTGAAAAGTTTGGAATCACAGCCACGGCAGCAACTGAAGAAAATTGGCGCACTGAGTACGGAATTCTTGAGATGAATGTGGGTGTTGTTGATTCAGTTGACGCAGCAGCCGATCACATAGCAAAGTACGGAACAAATCACACCGAAGCCATTGTTACCGAAAATAAAGCCAACGCTGATCGTTTCATCGCGCTATCTGATTGCGCAGCGGTAATGGTAAATACATCAACGAGATTCACTGACGGTGAACAGATGGGCTTCGGAGCAGAAATTGGGATTTCAAATCAAAAGTTACATGCCCGCGGCCCTATGGGGTTGGAAGCGATGACAACTACGACTTGGATCGTCACTGGCGACGGTCAAATTCGCAACTAACCAACTTTCTCATTAAACTCAGGAGCATTATGAGCAGCCTTTCGCGTGATGAAGTAGCCAAACTGGCCGCGCTGGCTCGCATTGAAATGAGTGAAGCCGAACTTGAAAGCCTTTCATCTCAATTTGGCAGCATCCTGGATGCCGTCGCTCGCGTCCAAGAACTTAACTTGGAAGGCGTAAAAGCTACTTCACATCCGCAACCGCTTGAAAATATCTTTAGAGAAGATTTAGTTCTGCCAAGCCTTACGCCAGATCAAGCGTTATCTGGTGCGCCTGCGCAAGAAGATCAGCGTTTCCGAGTTCCACAAATTTTAGGTGAAGCAGAATGATCAAGAATACCGCCGCACAAATGTCATCTGCCCTGGAGAAGGGTGAAATTACTTCAGTTGAATTAACAAAAATCCATTTAGATCGCATCGCAGATGTTGATCAAAAAGTTAAAGCATTTTTACATGTCGATGGAGAAAGTGCGTTAAAGCAGGCAGCTGCAGTTGATGCCGATCGCGCAAGTGGAAAGAAGCTCGGTCCGCTTGCTGGTATTCCGCTTGCGCTTAAAGATGTACTTGCTCAAGAAGGAGTTCCAACAACTGCAGGTTCCAAGATTTTGCAGGGCTGGAAGCCACCATATGACTCAACTGTCGTAGCGAAGTTGAAAGCAGCTGGTGTTGTAATTCTGGGTAAGACAAATATGGATGAATTTGCAATGGGTTCATCAACTGAAAATTCTGGTTACGGACCCACATTTAATCCTTGGGATTTAACGCGCACACCTGGTGGATCAAGCGGTGGCTCTGCAGCAGCAGTGAGCGCTTTCGAAGCACCGCTTGCAATTGGCTCCGATACTGGTGGATCTATTCGCCAACCTGCTGCGCTAACCGGAATTGTTGGCGTTCGCCCAACTTACGGCGCAGTCTCGCGCTATGGCTTGATTGCATATTCATCTAGCTTGGATCAGGCAGGACCATTTGGTCGCACCGTTTTAGATACCGCGATGTTGCATGAAGTTATTTCCGGACACGATCCAAAAGATGCCACCAGCATTAACGCACCGGTGCCAGCAGTTGTAGCCGCTGCAAAATCTGGTGACGTTAAAGGTTTAAAGATCGGCGTCATTAAGCAACTACAAGGTGATGGTTATCAAACAGGAGTACAGGCGCGCTTTAATGAATCTCTAGATATTTTGGCCTCATTAGGTGCGCAAATAGTGCAGGTAGATTGCCCAAGTTTTGAGTACGCACTTGCCGCATATTATTTAATTGCACCTTCCGAATGCTCATCCAACCTGGCTCGTTTTGATGCCATGCGCTACGGACTTCGCACCGGTGAAGTTGATGGTGCATCGGCAGAAACAGTTATGAATGCAACCCGCGAAGCCGGATTTGGCCGCGAGGTTAAGCGACGAATTATTCTCGGAACTTACGCACTTT
>CANMCL010000101.1 GCA_947496345.1 Actinomycetota bacterium | reverse complement strand
TTTAGGTATGGGCCGTAACGTCCATTTTGAATAGTTATATCTTCACCTGCAGAGTTTGTGCCAAGGATGCGCGGAAGAGATAAAAGTCTTAGTGCATCATCGATTGTGATCGTATCCAGAGTCATTGTGGAAAGAAGAGATGCGGTCTTTGGTTTCGGCGCATCTTTCTTTTTACGCTTCTTCTTTGGCTCACCTTTGTCATCTAATTCAACCGGTTCTGGTGGAAATACTTCGGTGATGTAAGGACCAAAGCGACCAGACTTTGCAATAACTTCTAAACCGGTTTGTGGATCTTTTCCTAATTCGCGTTCACCTGATGGAGCAGCGAGTAGCTCAATTGCTTTTGCAAGTGTTAACTCATCGGGCGCGAGTTCTTCTGGGATATTTGCGAGTTTGCGATCTTGATCTGGAATATTTTCTTGTAAGTAGGCGCCGTATCGACCAACGCGAATTTCAATGGTGTCAGATAAATTCATTGTGTTTGTTGCGCGCGCATCAATGCCACCGAGGTCAAGCGAGAGTTCGTTGAGGCCTGGTTGGCCGTCGACTCCGTAGTAAAAATCACGGAGCCAATCAACACGGCCAGCTTCACCGGCAGCGATCTTGTCGAGATCTTCTTCCATTGATGCGGTGAAGTCGTAATCAACCAGCTTCGTAAAGTGAGTCTCTAATAGGCCTGTAACGGAGAATGCCAAGAATGTTGGCACAAGTGCGCGACCACGTTTGTAGACATATCCGCGATCTTGAATTGTTTGAATGATTGAAGCAAATGTTGAGGGGCGGCCGATGCCGAGTTCTTCTAACTTCTTAACAAGAGTTGGCTCGGTGTAACGAGCAGGTGGCTTGGTGTCGTGGCCTTCGCAGTTATATTCGCTGACCTTGATGGATTGACCAACAGTCATTGCGGGAAGGCGCTTATCGGATGCTTCTTCATCAACTTTTGCGTTCTCGTCGACGATGTCATCGTATGCGGCGAGGAAACCTGGGAAAGTAATAACGCTTCCGTTGGCGCGGAAAATGGTTGCTTTCTTATCTGATGTGGTGGCATCGAAATCAACGCGCATCTGCATCTTCTTGGCATCAGCCATTTGGGATGCAACGGTGCGCTTCCAGATTAAATCGTAAAGTGAGAATTCATCGCGTGAAAGTTCTGGGGCAAGTTCACCTGGAGTTTTAAAAGTGTCTCCTGCGGGGCGAATCGCTTCGTGGGCTTCTTGGGCGTTCTTTGTTTTGCCTTGGTAAACACGAGGTGCATCTGCAACATGGTCTGCGCCGTAAAGTGCTTTTGCAGCAGCGCGGGCGGCGTTAATTGCTTGCGCTGAAAGATTAATTGAATCGGTACGCATATAAGTTATGTAACCGTTTTCGTATAAACGTTGCGCCACTCGCATAGTGATTTGTGCGCCCCAACCAAGTCGCGATCCAGCATCTTGTTGCATAGTTGATGTTGTAAATGGTGGCTTAGGGCGTTCGGTACGTGGAGATTCCTCCATTGATTTAACTGTTAATGGTGTTGATTTCAGTGATTCAACTAGGGTGCGCGCGCCGGTTTCATCAAGTAACAAGATATTTTCAAGTGATTTTTCTTTAACTGCGCCATCTGCTCCAAAGTCACTTGTGGACGCTACTTTCTTGCCTTCAACTGATAACAAGCGTGCAGTGAAACCGAGTTCGCAGGTTGCATTTAGATCCCACCAAGAAGATGAGATAAAGGCCATGCGTTCGCGCTCTTTTTCAACAATTAACTTTGTGGCAACCGATTGCACGCGACCGGCAGAAATGCGCGGCATAACTTTCTTCCAAAGAACTGGCGAAAGACGGTAGCCAAAGAGGCGGTCCAGAACGCGGCGAGTTTCTTGCGCGTCAATTAAGTTGTAATCCAAGTCGCGAGTGTTTACAACGGCTGCTTGAATCGCTTCCTTGGTAATTTCATTGAAGACCATTCGCTTAATTGGAATCTTTGGTTCAAGGACTTCAACTAAGTGCCAAGCAATTGCTTCACCTTCACGGTCTTCATCTGTTGCCAGTAAAAGTTCATCGGCTTCTTTCATCAACTCTTTAAGTTCAGCGACTTTCGCTTTCTTGTCAGGGTTGATGACATATAAAGGTGCGAAATCATTTTCGATATCGACGCCTTCTTTAGACCAGGCAAGTTTCTTAACATCTTTAGGAATGTCAGCTGCGCGCTGTGGCAAATCACGAATGTGACCGACGCTAGCCTCGACGATGAAACCATCGCCGAGGTAGTCGCCAATCTTGCGCGCTTTTGCTGGTGATTCAACGATCACCAGTTTTTTAAGCTCTTTTGCCATGAATTCCTAAGATCGGGGAAGTTAAGTTCTTAGTATTCGATTGAAGTTGCTTGGCGACGGCTGCGGATTAGCGCACCGACGATAAGCAGAACTGCAACGAGTGCGATGATCATTGATGTGCCCTGCTGAGTTGGAAGTGCAAAACTTACAATCGCAGGTGTAATCAATAGCGCAACCAAGTTCATAACCTTGATTAGCGGGTTAATCGCTGGGCCTGCAGTGTCCTTAAATGGATCACCAACAGTGTCGCCAACAATTGTTGCAGCGTGTGCATCTGAACCCTTGCCGCCGTAATTTCCATCTTCAACCATCTTCTTCGCGTTATCCCAAGCGCCGCCTGAGTTAGAAAGGAAGACCGCCATAAGAGTTCCGGTGCCGATTGCACCAGCAAGGTATGCACCGAGTGCGCCAACGCCGAGACCGAAGCCAACTGCGATTGGTGCCATCACTGCAAGAAGTCCGGGTGTTGCAAGTTCGCGAAGTGAATCGCGAGTACAGATATCAACAACGCGACCGTATTCAGGCTTTTCAGTACCCTTCATAATTCCTGGGTGTAACTTGAATTGGTTACGAACTTCCATAACAACTGCGCCAGCTGCGCGAGATACTGCGTTGATTGCAAGACCAGAGAAGAGGAATACAACCGCTGCGCCGATGATTAGACCAACGAGGTTACGTGGATCTGCAACATCGAGAACGCCTTGGAATTGAAGTGCAACATCTGCGCCTTCGCCAACAGCCTTCGTGACCGCTTCCTTGATCGCATCGGTGAATGCACCAAAGAGCGCCGTTGCGGCAAGCACTGCGGTCGCAATTGCAATTCCCTTAGTAATCGCCTTAGTTGTGTTACCAACTGCATCGAGTGAAGTAAGAATCTGTGCGCCTTCGCCCTTAACATCGCCAGACATTTCTGCAATGCCTTGCGCGTTATCAGAAATTGGTCCGAAGGTATCCATCGCGACGATTACGCCAACTGTTGTTAGCAAACCAGTACCTGCGATTGCAATTGCAAAGAGTGACAAGGTAATTGATCCGCCACCGAGCAAGAATGCGCCGAATACTGATGCTGCAATCAAAAGTGCTGAGTAAACAGCTGATTCGAAACCAACTGAAATACCAGCCAAAAGCACTGTTGCGGCACCTGTTTGTGAGGATGCTGCAACATCGTTTACTGGACGCTTACCAACTTCGGTGAAGAAGCCGGTTAATACCTGAATTGCTGCGGCAAGTGCGATACCAATTAGAACTGCGCCGAAGGCGAGAACGCGTGGGTTGATATTTCCCGCATCTTCTAGAACCTTAGGTGAGAAGTTTGTTAGTTGATCAAACTTTGCAGGTAGGTAAGTAAATGTTGCAAGACCAGTTAGGCCTGCGGAAATAACTGCGGATAAGAAGAATGAGCGGTTAATCGCTGTCATCGCTGACTTATCTGTGGAACGTAATTTAGTAAGGAAGATACCGATTACCGCGGTAAGGATTCCGATTGCAGGAACGATCAATGGATAGATCAAACCTTCGTTACCGAATGCGGCCTTACCTAAGATAAGTGCTGCAACAAGTGTTACTGCATATGACTCGAATAAGTCAGCGGCCATACCAGCGCAGTCACCGACGTTATCGCCGACGTTATCTGCAATTGTTGCTGGGTTACGTGGGTCATCTTCTGGAATACCTTTTTCAACTTTACCAACGAGGTCAGCTCCGACAT
>CANMCL010000100.1 GCA_947496345.1 Actinomycetota bacterium | reverse complement strand
AAGAGCGCAACTACCGATGCCGGACGTGAAGTTAAATTTGATGAAAAGGAGAAGCCAGGAATAAGTAACTTACTCACAATTCATTCAGCGCTTTCAGGTAAGAAAATTACTGAGTTAGAGAATGAATTTGCTGGCCAAGGTTATGGCGATTTCAAAGGCGCAGTTGCTGAAGTCGTAGTGGAATATCTACGTCCAATCCGTGCCCGCGCGCTAGAACTCTTGGAAGATGAGCGCCAACTAGTTCAGATTCTGCACTCCGGTGCCGATAAGGCGCGTACTGTGGCTAGTGCAACGGTCGCGCAGAGCTATAAGAATCTAGGTTTGGTACTTTAATGAAGTTTAAATCTGGCATTTCAGTCCTGGCGTTAGCACTCGCGGCCTCACTAGCCAGCCCCACACCGGCCAACGCTGCCAGCAAAATTTGTATTGCATATGACACTGGCGGACTTGGTGACCGCTCCTATAACGATGCCACGCTAGCGGGGTTGAAAACAGCACAGTCTCAATTCACCTTTGGCTTTGAAAGTGTTGTAACAGATGGAACAGCAGCAGATCGAGGTAAGCGATTACGCAGTCTTGTTGTAAAAAATTGTGAGGTGATAATTGCAATAGGTTCGGAATATAAGAAAACAGTAGAGCAATTATCGAGCGAATTTCCAGCTACCCAATTTGCCATCATTGGGGATGCAACAATCGAATCGCTTAACGTCACTTCAATTGTATTTGCTGATGTGCAAGGCGCTTTCCTGGCAGGATTTAGCGCTGCTTTAACCACCAAAACTGGCAAAGTTGCCATGATCACGACACCATCAAATGCCGACAACTATCAAAATGGTTTTCTAGCTGGTGTTGCAGCTAGCAAAAAGAAGGTTCGCTCCTTTGTAAATTACACCGCCACAGATCTAGCTATTGCCACTAATTCCTTCATTAAATTGGGAATTGATGTGATTTATACAGCAACTTCAGGATCAGCAGATGTTGCATTTGACGCGATCGTGAAAGCTAATACTGCAAAAAATCGCAAGAAAAATGCGAGCGATGTCTACCTGATTCTCACAGAACCTGATTTATATTTGACCGTTACCTCAACTACATCCAAGTACTTACTGGCATCGGTTATTAAGCGGGTTGACCGTGCAGTCTTTGATGTCATCAGCGCTACCGTAAACAACGGAATAATCGCGGATGAGCTCGATGCCGATCTTGGAATCTATGGTCGTCGCTACACAATTTCTAACCAAGGTGTTGAAATTGTTCTGAAATCAAAAGTTTTGGGAGCGCAGGCTGCAGTTATCAATGCAGCGGCGAGTGCAGCATATGCACGTTGATTGGGATCTTCTCAAATCGCACGCAGTAACTGCGATGAAACAAGCCTATGCGCCCTACTCTAAATTTCCTGTAGGAGTTGCAGCTCTGGTTGATGATGGCCGAATTATTTCAGGTTGCAACGTGGAAAATGCCAGTTATGGCCTTACTTTATGTGCAGAATGTGGCCTAGTTTCCACGCTTATTAATTCTGGCGGCGGACGACTAATCGCCTTTACCTGCGTTGATATCTCAGAGAATTATCTAATGCCGTGCGGACGTTGCCGCCAGCTTTTGCAAGAACATGGTGGTTCGAATTTACAGTTAATGACAGATAATGGCATCAAACCATTATCAGAACTTTTACCTTGGGCATTTGGCCCCGAAGAGATTGATAAGCGACTTGAATAGTAACGCTAATTCTGGGATTGAACCTTTTGCAGCTGTTGAGATAATTGCCGCTAAACGCGATCGCAATGAGTTAAGCGATAAACAAATTGACTGGACTGTAGACGCTTACACACGTGGTGTTATTGCGGACGAACAAATGTCTGCGCTACTTATGGCTATTCTTCTAAATGGAATGAATTCACGCGAAATTTCTCGTTGGACAAATGCCATGATCAACTCTGGCGAGAGAATGAATTGGTCTGCACTAGATCGACCAACTGCAGATAAACATTCGACTGGCGGCGTCGGCGATAAAATTACTCTTCCACTTGCACCGCTTGTTGCTGCCTGCGGGGGAGCAGTTCCTCAACTTTCTGGTCGCGGGTTAGGCCACACTGGCGGAACCTTAGACAAACTTGAATCGATTCCTGGCTGGCGCGCTTCACTATCAAATGATGAGATGTTAAAAGTGTTGCAAGATACCGGTGCTGTAATTTGTGCTGCAGGAGCAGGGCTCGCTCCGGCCGATAAAAAGTTATATGCGTTGCGAGATGTGACAGCCACAGTAGAAGCCATCCCGCTTATTGCATCTTCAATCATGTCGAAGAAGATTGCTGAAGGTACTTCTGCGCTAGTTCTTGATGTTAAGACTGGTAGCGGAGCATTTATGAGTGATCCAGCTAAAGCGGGAGAACTTGCTCGCACTATGGTGCAGTTGGGCCTTGATGCTGGAGTTAATACGCGCGCACTCGTGACTGCGATGGATGTCCCGCTAGGCCTCACCGCCGGAAATGCCCTTGAAGTACGCGAATCTATTGAGGTTTTGGCCGGTGGTGGACCTGCCGATGTTGTTGAGTTAACGATTCTGCTAGCGCGAGAGATGATCGATGCCGCCGGAATCGTAGGAAAAGATCCAGCAGATGCGCTTAAAGATGGATCGGCTATGGATCATTGGAAACGAATGATTTCTGCGCAAGGCGGTGATCCCAACGCCAAACTTCCTGTTGCACAAGAACAGCATGTGATTACAGCGACTGAATCTGGAATTATGACGAAGATGGATGCAATGAAAATTGGCGTATCAGCGTGGCGCTTAGGAGCAGGTCGTTCAAAGCAAGGCGAAAAAGTTCAACCCGGTGCAGGAATTGAAATGCATGCAAAACCTGGGGATTACATCAAAAAAGGTGATGTGCTGTTGACTTTACATACGGATGAGCCCGCCAGATTTGATCGCGCAGTTGAAATATTGTCAGGTGCAATTGTTATTGAAGAAAATGGAAAGGTAGATCGTCTGCCCCTAATTGTTGAACGGATTACCGGATGAGTACATTAGCTAAGATTCCTACGCCAGCGCAGATTAAGCGTTTACCAAAAGCGTTATTACACGACCACTTAGATGGTGGACTTCGTCCCCAAACGATTATTGATATTGCAAAAGAGATCGGGCACGAACTTCCAAGTTACGACGCCGTCGAACTAGCAGAATGGTTTCGGGCATCTTGTGACTCTGGATCGTTGGTGCGTTACCTTGAAACGTTTGCACACACTGTCGCCGTGATGCAACGCCGTGAAGATATTGTTCGTGTGGCACGTGAGTGCGCAGTTGATCTAGCGCGCGATGGCGTTGTTTATGCCGAGGTACGAATGGCTCCGGAACTTTTAACCGAAAAAGGTTTAACTCTTTCTGCGGCGATAGAAGCGATATTAGAAGGTTTTAGCGCTGGAGAAAAAGAAGCGAAAACTGAAGGAAGCACTATTCGCGTCACCTTGCTACTTTGCGGAATGCGCCAGAATCAACTCTCCCAGGAAGTGGCTGAATTAGCCGTTAAATACCGCGAACGAGGCGTTGTTGGCTTTGATATTGCAGGACCAGAAGATGGATTCCCACCAAGTGATCAGCTAGATACCTTTGAATATCTGCGTCGCGAAAATGCACACTTCACGATTCACGCTGGTGAAGCGTATGGACTCCCATCTATCTGGGAGGCGATTCAACTCTGTGGCGCTGAACGTCTTGGACATGGTGTGCGCATAATCGACGATATCGATTTAAACCACACCCCACCACGACTTGGAAAACTTGCCGCTTATGTTCGAGATCGCCGGATTCCATTAGAAATGTGTCCATCATCGAACATCCAAACTGGAGCAGCTGCTAATTTTGCAGATCATCCAATTGGAGATTTAGCAAAATTACGTTTCCGCGTAACTGTAAATACTGATAATCGATTAATGTCGGCAACTTCAATGAGCCGTGAAATGAGTGAACTAGTCAACGCATTTAATTGGAGTTTTCTAGATTTGCAGCGCGTTACGATAAATGCGCTGAAGAGTTCCTTTATCCCATTTGAAGAACGTTTAGCGATTAT
>CANMCL010000099.1 GCA_947496345.1 Actinomycetota bacterium | reverse complement strand
ATCAGCGCAGAACTCCATTGGCCAACGCCGAGTTCAGATAAGTGTTGAGTAGTTAAATCGTGTAACCATTTCAGGCGATCAGCGCCGGATACGGCGATTACATTTAGATGAGATAGATCGGCCCAAGCTTTGCCTTCGAGCATGGCTTTCTGCTCTTTACTCGGTTCGCCAAAGTGCCAAATAGCACCCTTATCGACGCCATCTTCTACTAATACCGCAGTCATAATTACTTAACGCACGCAGCGCATAATCCGTAAACAGCAAAGTGAGTGACATCTGTTTTAAAACCGTAGTCATCAGCGAGATTTTGCACAAAATTAGCTGCGACATCAATCGGTGCATCGCCAACAGATCCACAATCGCTACAAACTAAATGTAGGTGGGTCAGCTCTTCAGCTGCGTGATAAGTCGCTCCCCCATGGCCTAAGTGCGTATGTTGCACAAGGCCCACATTTTCAAGAGTTTCCAAGTTGCGATAAACAGTAGAAAGATTGATTCCCGGGTGGGTTAAACGAACCTTTTCAGCAACTTCTTCAGGTGTCGCATGACCCAGCTCGCGCACTGCAGATAAAACAAGTTCGCGTTGAGGCGTTAAGCGCAGACCTTTATCGCGGAGTTCGTGTTTATCAGCCATGAAATAAGTCTACCTTTAAAGTGAAATTACGAGATCTGCGGGAACGCCCTGCGCGGCAGTAACTTGCTTCTCTACGCGCGCACCCGGCGCTTGAACTACGAGAGTCCAAACACCAGGGGCGGCGAAGAAGCGAAATTGTCCTTGCAAATTGGTTGGAAGTTCTGCGGTGAATTCTCCGTCGCGATCTAACAATCGCACATGTGCATTAGCGACCAGAGTTCCGTTAGGTACTCCGTCGTCTCCGACCTTGAGAACAACACCTTGGATGATTGTTTGTGTTGTTACGTCAATGCCATCTAGTGATGGACCGCCGGGAGTAGCACCGCAAGTCTTCAACTTATGCGCCTACAGCTACTGGTACGCCAACGAGTGAACCGTATTCAGTCCAAGAACCGTCGTAATTCTTAACGTTCGCAACACCAAGAAGTTCGTGAAGTACAAACCAAGAGAATGCAGAACGTTCTCCGATACGGCAGTACGCGATGGTGTCTTTTGCAAGATCAACACCGGCACTTACGTAAAGTTCTTTTAACTCTGTATCTGATTTAAACGTGCCATCTTCATTTGCAGCCTTTGACCACGGAATATTTTTCGCAGTTGGAATATGTCCCTTGATCTGACCTTGCTCTTGTGGCAAATGTGCTGGTGCGGCAAGTTCTCCGCTGAATTCAGCCGGTGAGCGCACATCAACGATATTTAGCGTGCCGATAGCTGCAATTACTTCATCGCGGTATGCGCGAATTGAGTTATCGCGCTCTTTTGCAACATAACGCGTTGCAGTGCGAGTTGGCACTTCGGTTACTAACGCACGAGCATCGAGTTCCCAGCGCTTGCGCCCACCGTCTAGCAAGCGAACATCTTGGTGGCCGTAAACCTTGAAATACCAGAACGCGTAGGTTGCAAACCAGTTGTTATTGCCACCGTAAAGGATGACAGTTGAATCATTTGAAATACCTGACTTCGAAAGTAGCGCTTCAAACTTCTCCTTCGAGATTAGATCGCGGATAAGTCCATCTTGCAGGTCATCGCGCCAGTGGAAGGTGATTGCGTTTTCGATATGGCCTTGCTGGTACAAAGTGGTGTCTTCGTCAACCTCCACAATTACTACCTTTGGGTTATTAATATTTTCAGCTACCCAATCGGCGCTGACTAGTGATGTTTCACGTGACATTTTCTCTCCTATTTATTTGCTTATTTAATTGGGTAAAACGAGTTACTTAGCTGTGCGGACGCGCAAGATGAGCAAATACATCTGGCAACCTAGACAGAAGTTAAATGCAGCATTTAGAAACGCTGCAGCAAGTGCAAATCCAACTGCAATTGTGAAGACCCCGCCGGCTCCAACCACAGATGCGATAACGGCGATCAGTGCAAAACCAAGACCGACTGCTTGTGCAAATTGCGGCGGGCGAACATCTTCGAAAGTCGCTTCTGACTTTAAACGAGGCCTAATTATTTTTTTAAAGATAACCGCATTCGGTGTGAATTGCGGACCGCGAATAGCGCCTATAGCAAAGACGACTGCTTGATAAGCAATTACCCAAAGACTCGATGTCACAAGAGCGGTTGCAAGAACGATTGTTGTTATGAGTGCTGACCAACGTGGGCCGCGTGAATCTATTGATACTGACATTTTTACTTCCTTAACTTTTCTCGCTTATGGGTTGTGGGTTTTAGTTTTTAAAATTGCAAACTAAGCACAACAGATAGCGCCAGTTAAGCGACCGTAATCAAGCACACGGCGCTTTGTGAAGTAACTGGTTTTGATGCGGAACATGTATAAAGAGTAAAGCCGGCAGGATCAATTTGCTACTTGCAAGTCCTTCGCAACTTCAGCAACTCAATGAATCGCGGCGATTGCAGCGTGTACTTGAGCGCGCTTTGGCGTTCCCATTGCACGGCCAACTTCAACGCCCGCGCCATTTAAGAACAAGGTTGTTGGCGTCGAACGAATATCTAATTTGCGCACTAGTTCAAGATGAGATTCGGCATCGATGTGGGCGTAATGAACATCGGGCATGGTCTTGACCATATCTTCGAGCAACACCTTGGTCGCACGGCACGGTGTGCAAAATGCTGATGAGAATTGCACCATCGTGGCGCGAGATCCGAGCTCTGTGCCGACGATCGCAGCGGTTAGTTTTGGCCCATTAACCGTCTTCTTCTTGCGGAATTCCCCACGGGTGCGCTGATACCAGATGCCAAACCCAGTGGCGGCGACCAGCACGATCGCGAGTGGAATGAACGTTTTCACAGGAGTATTCTCTCTCACTTAAGCAGATATCACTAACTCAATTATCGCGAAAGGCTTACCCCATGGCCAAGGTGTTGTTACTGACAAACACCAATGGCGCCAGCGCGGAAGTTCTGCCATCGCTTGCTCTCTTGCAGCACACAGTAAAAATCTTGCCTGCCGAAGCGAGCGTTTTAATCGATTCACCAGTTATGGATATCGTTTTTGTCGATGCTCGCCGTGATTTACCTGCAGCAAAGAATTTAACTCGGTTGCTTACTTCTACTGGTGTTGGCGCACCGGTAATTGCCATCACTACTGAAGGCGGGCTCTCTGCGATGAGTGCGGATTGGGGGGTCGATGATGTAATGCTCGACACCGCTGGCCCTGCAGAAGTTGATGCGCGCATTCGTATCTCAATCGGTGCACACCTTGCGGCACTTACTGCTGCAGATCCGACAGCTGGTGAAATTCGCACTGGTGATGTTGTCATTGATGAAAGTACTTACACCGCAAAGCTAAAAGGTCGCGCACTTGATTTAACTTTTAAAGAATTTGAACTTCTAAAATATTTGGCACAACATCCTGGCCGCGTATTTACTCGCGCACAGTTGTTGCAAGAAATTTGGGGATATGACTATTTCGGTGGAACTCGCACCGTGGATGTTCACATCCGTCGCCTGCGTTCCAAGCTTGGTCCTGAATTTGAATCGATCATCGGCACAGTTCGCAATGTTGGTTACCGCTTCACCCTTCCAAGCGCTGGCAAAGAGAGCCAACTTACCGAGCGGGTCTAACCGCAATGCGCCATATTCTTAAGATCCACAGATCACTGACTGATCCGCTTCCAACAACAAAGCGCGAATATAAAATCCGAACTTTCGAACCTAAAGAAGATAAAAATCGCTGGTTGGCGCTAAACAATAAAATCTTCACAAACCATCCAGATCAAGGTAATTGGGCCTTGCAGGATTTAGAAAACCGAATGGCCGAGAATTGGTTTGATCCAGCAGGTTTCTTTCTTGCCACAAAAGGCGATGAAATCGTTGGATTTGTCTGGACCAAGATCCACCAAGACTTTGTTAATCAAGAACCCGTTGGCGAGTTATATGTTGTCGGCGTTGATCCCGATCACGCCCACCAAGGCATAGGCCGCGCGGTATCTGTTGCCGCGATTAACTACCTGGTCGCTAAAGGGCTGAAGCACTCAATGCTTTATGTCGATGCCGATAATGAGAACGGATTGGCGCTGTACACGAGCCTCGGTTTTAA
>CANMCL010000098.1 GCA_947496345.1 Actinomycetota bacterium | reverse complement strand
ATTGCACGCTTGGATTGAATTTGGAAACAGATTGCTTACCTTCGCACTAGTAGCGGTCGCGCTCGCTGTTCTGGTGCACGTACTGTTTAAGAAGCGTAGGGATTTACGCTTGTTAGCACTTGGTCAAGTTCTTGGAATTCTTGGTCACGGCGTACTTGGTCGGATCACCGTGCTGACAGATTTGCACCCGCTACCTGTAGCAGCACACCTTTTACTTTCAATTCTTTTGATCGGAGGCGCTACTTCTTTATATGACCGGAGAGAAAGTGGCATCACCCGGATTAAACAAGCAGAAAAAATGACTGCAAACCTTTCAAGAGCCCATATCTATCTGACGTTCCTAGTAATCGCATTAGGCACTTTGGTAACTGGCAGTGGGCCCCACGCAGGTGATGAAGATTCACGCCGCTTTGGATTTGATATACGAACAGTTGCCTCGATCCACGCCGAGGCGGTGATCGCGCTTCTGGGACTTACGTTGGCGCTCTACGTTGCAGCTCGCGCAAATCCGTTGCACCGTCGCCGACTAATAATCTTCACTGCGATCTCTCTTGCACAAGGCGCGATTGGATATATCCAATATTTCACGGGAATACCTGAAATACTCGTAGCCGCACATCTCTTAGGATCAACGCTAGTTTGGATCTCAGCATGGCGTCTGCGATTAGCAATAACCACTTCCCCGGTCCGTATTCAAGTATCTAACGCGGGAGAAAGTTCTTGATGTATAAATTAGACAACTGGTCGGTAAATGATGATCGCGCCGTTACATATGCTCGCGCGCTTGCAATGGATGCGGTTCAAAACGCAGGCCACGGGCATCCTGGAACCGCAATGTCGCTGGCACCAGTTGCCTATAACTTATTTCAACGCCATTTAATTCACGATCCATCAGATCCAAAATGGTTGGGTCGCGATCGTTTCGTTCTCTCTTGCGGACATTCATCGCTTACTCTCTACACTCAACTCTTCTTCAGCGGCTATGGGCTTGAAATGGAAGATTTGAAGGCGTTCCGAACTTGGAATTCACTAACTCCGGGTCATCCTGAATATGGACACACTGCTGGCGTTGAAATGACCACGGGTCCATTGGGAGCGGGCGTTGCAACTGCAGTTGGTATGGCTATGGCGGCGCGTTACGAACGTGGTTTATTAGATCCAGGCGCTGCCGCGAAGACTTCACTCTTTGATCACAATATTTGGGTTCTCTGTTCAGATGGAGATCTACAAGAAGGTGTTAGCAGCGAAGCTTCATCTTTAGCTGGCACACAAGAACTTGGTAATTTAAAAGTAATTTATGACGATAATCGCATTTCAATCGAAGGTGACACTCACATCGCCTTTACCGAAGATGTATCCGCTCGCTACCGTGCATACGGCTGGAACGTCATAGATGTTGCAGCGGCAAGTGATGGCGACGTTGATCTAACTGCGGTGGATGCGGCGATGATTGCGGCTAAAAAGGAGACAATCAAGCCAACGCTAATTCGCATGCAGTCGATAATCGCTTGGCCTGCACCTAATGCGCGAAACACTGCCGAATCCCACGGTTCCGCTCTTGGCGCAGAAGAAATTGCTGAAACGAAGAAGTTACTGGGCTTAGATCCAGAAGAACATTTCGCGATGCCCGCCGAAATTCTGGCCCACGTTCGCGAAGTTAAAACCAGAGGCGCAGCCTCTCGAAAAGCTTGGGATGAAAAATTCGCATCTTGGAAGATTGCTAATCCAGATCGTGCAACGTTATTGAAACGTTTAGTTAGCGGTGACCTACCTAAAGGTTGGGACGCTGATCTTCCGCAATATCCCGCAGGTAAAGATGTTGCGACACGAAAAGCATCTGGTGAGGTTATTGCCGCACTTGCAAAAACACTTCCGGAATTTTGGGGTGGTTCTGCCGATCTAGCGGGTAGCAACAACACGACCATAAGCGGCGCTGGTTCTTTCTTGCCTGCCAGTAGCAAGATGGCTGGTGCAAATCCTTACGGACGTATGATCCACTTTGGTATTCGCGAACACGCAATGGGTTCCATTCTTAATGGAATTGCACTTCACGGATTATCTAAAAGCTTTGGTGGAACTTTCGCAGTCTTTAGTGATTACATGCGACCAGCCGTTCGACTATCTGCGATTATGGATCTGCCGAGCATTTTTATCTGGAGCCACGATTCAATTGGACTTGGCGAAGATGGTCCAACGCATCAACCTGTCGAGCACTTAGCAACGCTGCGCGCTATTCCAAATTTCTCCGTAGTTCGCCCCGCTGATGCCAATGAAGTGCGCGAAGCCTGGAAAGCGATCATGCTTCGCCGCAAACCTGTTGGGTTGCTGCTCTCGCGTCAGAATCTTCCGGTCGTTGATCGCTCAACACATGCCTCAGCAGAATTAGTTAATAAGGGCGCTTATATTCTTAAGGATTCTGCGACCACCGCTGATGTAGTGATCATTGCAACAGGCTCCGAAGTCTCAGTGGCACTTGCCGTGCAGAGCGCACTGGCTGATAAATCGATAGCGGTACGCGTCGTAAGCGCTCCTTGTTTGGAATGGTTTGCACAAGAGAGTTCTGCATACCAAGAGAGCGTTCTGCCAAAATCGGCCCGCTTAAAGGTGAGCATTGAAGCTGGCATCGCACAAGGTTGGCGTGAATACATTGGAGATAGTGGCATTGCTATCTCGCTAGAACACTTCGGTGCTTCTGCTTCCGCTACGAAGTTATTTGCTGAATTTGGATTTGGCGCAGAAGCAATTGCTGCCAAGATTGAAGCAGCTCTTAATTAATGATTACTTTATCGGGTCCAGCTCTAAGTAAGGTAAATCGCAAAGATCCTATATATCTAGCTCTCGCAGATGCCCATCCCAGAATCGCTAAGAAGGATGCAAATACTTGGGGACCAGCGGCCGCGAAAGAAGCCGCGGTAAGACTTAATTGGGTTGACTTAGATGAGAGTTCAAGACAATTGCTTCCGATACTCGATGCAGTAGCGGCGAAGTTTAGAGATTACGAGAACTTAGTCCTGTGTGGAATGGGCGGTTCTTCTCTAGCTCCAGAAGTGATCGCTAAAACATACGGTAAAGAGATCTATATCTTGGATTCAACTGATCCAGATTACTTAGCGCACGCACTAACCGGCTCCCCCGAGAAATTGCTAGTGATTGTTAGCTCTAAATCAGGATCGACAATTGAGACAGCTTCACAGCGAGCCTTCTTTGAAGATTACTTAAGAAAAGCAAGGTTAGATCCGACTGCTCACATGTTGTTTGTAACAGATCCAGATTCGCCCTTAGATAAAGATGCAAAAGCTAAAGGATTCACAGTGATTGACGCAGATCCAAAGGTAGGCGGTCGCTTTAGCGCACTCACCGCTTTTGGTCTGACGCCTGCGAGCCTTATGGGAGTCGATGCTTCAATTCTTTTAGATCAGGCAGGCGATGTCCGCGCACAATTAACAAGTGATCCCACCGTTGTTTTAGATGTTTCGTACTTACTGTTAACTCAAAATCAACAGTACTTGGGCTTTACTGATCTCGGATCTCGTTTTCCAGGACTCTCAGATTGGATCGAACAGTTAATCGCCGAATCAACCGGCAAAGATGAAAAGGGACGTTTACCGATCGCAACAGAGAACTTTAAGCAGGCAGAAGGTGGCGGTGCTTTCTCGATTGCTTTTGCACCAGGTGCGCATTTAAGTGTTAGCGCCGAACTTGGCGAACATTTCTTATTTTGGGAGTGGGTTACCGCTTTGATGGGTGCCGCACTCAGCGTTGATCCCTTTAATCAACCGAATGTAACTGAAGCTAAAGAAGCAACCTCCGCAGTATTGCAGGAGTGGGATAACAAGTTACCGCAACTAACTGCGGCCTCCATAGATGAGCAGATAGAAATTTTTGGAGATGGAAACACACTAACTGCCGCGTTTAAGAACTTGATAGCAACCACAGATTCAGATGGATACATTGCAGTTATGGCATATCTAGATCGCAGATCTGATGCGGCGATTGCCGAACTTAGAAGTATTTTGTCGGAGAAATCTGGCCGACCTGTAACTTTCGGTTGGGGTCCTAGATTTTTGCACTCAACCGGACAGTTCCATAAGGGTGGACAACAGAACGGTTCCTTCTTACAAATAACCGGTGCTTCCAGTCAGGATTTCCAAGTCCCAGGTCGTGATTTTTCCTTTGGAACGCTATTGATGGCGCAAGCCGTTGGTGATTACCGTGCA
>CANMCL010000097.1 GCA_947496345.1 Actinomycetota bacterium | reverse complement strand
AGAGTTTTCCAATTTATCTCTTGCAGAATTGAAGCAGGCTTGCGCAACTTCGGATTGTGCGATGTAGATTCAGACATATCTTCCTTTTCGGCTTTGTGATTACAGTACTGCACCGAACTCTATCTATAATATAGATCAAAGGTTAAAAAGCCCGCACCGGCCGAACGAAACCGCTGAAGTCCTTATAGTTGCGGGTGTGGTAGCCGCCATTGAAAAACTGGGACCACGCAATGGTCGCACCACTCTCAGATGAGGACCAATAAAGGTTTCCGGCAAACACTCCAAGACCGTCGAAATTGAGATTTTTTTGCATCAGCTTAATCTCACCTTTAGTTGGTAAGTAATAATCACTTTTAGTCGCGGTGGAGTAATCATCTGCAACACCTGCAGCATAAGAATTCTTTGCGACTCCGGGATGTTTTGCGACGATTGCGTTAGTTGCCGCTTGACCACCGAACAATCCGCGATGGAGTCCTTTAATCGTTGCTAAGGCAACGCCTGTTTGGGTATAGATGGAGTTTAATTGGCAATTGGCATTGCTTAATGCGCCACACTTTTCCACAGTTGTTGCCCATACTCCCGTCGTGGCCGAGGAGGCAAAGACTCCATCTCTCGGTGCCGCCTCAAGATAATTAAAGTCTGCAGACTGATCGTTGTAGTCAATAAAAAAGATTAATCCACCGCCAGGGCCTTTGGAGCCAATTTTACAGAGTGATGTACCGCTACTTCCACAAATCGATAACTCAGTAATCTTTCCGCCACTTGCACCACCTGCACCTTGCGCTCCAAGAACAAGTCTCTCGCTCCCCTTTGGACACTTTGATGTTCCAGGGTTGGTGACAACCTTTGTTGTTAAGTTAATGCATGCTAAAGAATCTACTGATGAATTATCGAGCAAGCTAATTGTCTGTGCTCCAATGCCACCTACTATCAGTGCAAAGACGATAAAAAGTAGGCTGGTCTTTTTTCTGAAGATAGAGGCTAGATTATTCAACATAAGCTCTCCGCAATGACATAAACACTTGTGCGAATATCGCAAGAGTGATGGAGCTGTAAGTCTGGTGGCGGGTGAAGGATTTGAACCTTCGAAGGCAGAGCCGGGGGATTTACAGTCCCCTCCCATTGGCCGCTCGGGCAACCCGCCAGGGTCATTCTTTTACGGCGGGCGCTAGATTACCTCAAATTATTATTGAGGGGTAATCGGCTATTTAGACTGTCTTTTCCATATAAAGAAGAGCAGCAAGCCTCCGCCAACAACCAACGTGGCGCTGATAATTAAATAAATGGAAATTTTCTTTCCAGATTCTTTTGTAGGTGCAATCTCTTCTGAAGTTCTAGTCGCAGTTTCTGAAATAGTCATTGGTGAAATAGTGAATTGATAGTCGCCCTTGATTACGTGTCCATCTGCGGCTACTGCTCGATAATCTACTTTTATCACGCCGGTAGCTTCAGAAGCTACTAAGTTAATGGAAAGTACTGCGCCAGATACTTCCGCTTTCCCAGAAGTTAACTCCGTACCATTTTCATCTGTAACAGAAATCGAATTAGAATCTCCCAGGGCTATTAACTCGTCGGCAAAGGTAAGAGAGACGGTCGATGGCAAAGCAACTACCGTTGAATTAATCGCGGGATCTGCACTGGCTAACACTGTATGCGCAGAGGCTGGTAGCGCGACTAATGTGATAGCTAGCGCTCCTGCAGCAAGAAGTAACTTTGATATCTTCATGTTTGCAGTCTATCCGTGGTGAACTTCATTATTTACCTTGATCGCGATAACCTTGTCACATACCGGGGAGATTGATTTCCGTGAATCCGAGGAGGGCCAAAAATGGCTGACAGCAGTTTCGATGTAGTTTCTAAAATTGATCGTATGGAGCTAGACAACGCAATTAACCAAGCGATCCGCGAGATCGATACTCGTTTTGACTTCAAAAACACTGGTGCCAAGATTGAAATGGCCGGTGAGAAGATAAATATTGAAGCCGATACCGAAGAGCGGGCTAAGGCAACCCTAGATGTCGTAAAAGATAAGATGATTAAGCGCGGAGTTTCCTTAAAACATATCGATCCGGCCGAACCACAACTTTCCGGCAAGATCTACAAGATCTCTTGTCCGCTAAAGGAAGGTATCTCGACTGAGAATGCCAAGAAGATTGCCAAGTTCTTACGCGATGAGGGTCCAAAATCCGTTAAGTCACAGATTCAAGGTGATGAGCTTCGTGTAACCAGCAAGAGCCGTGATGATCTACAAACCACCATGGCAATGATTAAAGAAGGCAAATGGGATTTCGCTGTTCAATTTGTGAATTTTCGTTAATTGAATAAAGAAAAACTTGGCCTTGTTTATGGGCTTGGTGCCTATGTACTTTGGGGGCTTTTCCCACTTTATTGGCCGCTGCTCAAGCCAGCGACATCACCGGAGATAGTTTCACACCGCGCCGTTTGGACCATGGTTTTTTGTTTTATTATTCTTGCGATCACTAAATCACTTAAATCGACTCTAGCTACCTTTAAGCGCCCAAAAGTCGCCGCTAAACTCTTTACAGCTTCTATTTTAGTTTCGATCAACTGGTTGATCTATATCTGGGCTACAAATAACGGGCACGTCGTTGAAGCTTCACTCGGTTATTACATCAACCCATTAATCGCAATCGCCTTTGGAATTATTCTTCTAAAAGAGCGCATGCGCCCCTTGCAATGGATATCCGTTTCAGTGGCAACAATTGGTGTACTTGTTCTGACGATTGATTATGGACGTCTGCCCTGGGTTGCATTCGGCGTGGCTCTCTCCTGGGGAACGTACGGATTAATTAAAAAACAACTTAACTTAGGCGCAGTTGAAGGTCTAGCGATCGAAACGTTGATCGCCTTTATTCCATATTGCACTTACCTAATATTTTTAGGTTCCAATGGGGACGGTCAATTTGGCCAAGGGGTATCGCTCACAATCTTGTTAATTAGCGCTGGCGCAGTTACCGCCATACCGCTACTTTTGTTTAATGCTTCTACGACTCGATTACCGCTAACAACAATTGGCTTGCTTCAATACATCACGCCAACTCTGACTTTTATCATTGGTGTATGGGTAAATCACGAAGTAATGTCAACAGCCCGATGGATAGGCTTTTTTATTATCTGGATTGCCCTATTTGTTTTAGCTTACGATTTAGTTCGCTCAGGCAGAGCGGTCAATAACAGCATCGCATAGCGAAAAGAGTGCGCCAGTTGCTGGGTTAACCGGTAACGGACCAAGCGCTGCCCTTGCTTGTTTAGCAACCTGACTTAGTTGTTCGCGTGCTTGGCTTAAGCCATCGTGTGTCCGCAGCGCTCGTAGTACTTGCTGAACTGTCTCTTCATCGTGAATCGGCGCGCTCAAAAGACGTTGCAGATCAGCATCTTCACTCTTGCCAGATGCCATCACATTTAGCGTGACCAAAGTTGGTACTCCTTCACGTAAATCAGTACCAGGAGTTTTACCTGATTGATTTGATTCACTAGCGATATCAATTACATCATCGGCCAATTGGAAAGCTATTCCAATTTGCTCGCCAAATTTTGTTAACGTCTCAGTGATTTCGCGAGGTGCACCTGAAAGCAATCCTCCGAAACGTGCGCTTGTTGCAATTAGTGAGCCGGTCTTATCCCCCACTACGCGCAGATAATGAGCAAGCGGATCTTCACCATTTTGTGGACCTTGCGTCTCCATAATTTGACCAATTACTAAGCGCTCGAATGTGCGCGCTTGTAAACGAACGGCTTCCGGTCCAAGGTCTGCCAATAAATCCGACGCCTTTGAGAAGAGATAATCGCCAGTCAAAATCGCAATGGTATTTCCCCAGCGATTATTTGCGCTCTCAACGCCGCGACGAAGCGGCGCTTCATCCATAACATCATCGTGATAAAGCGTTGCTAAATGTGTTAATTCACAAACTACTGCGGCTGGAATAATTTCTTTACGAGTACTGTCACCAAAATGCGAAGAAATCAAAGTTAAAAGTGGGCGCAAGCGTTTGCCACCTGCAGCAACTAAATGTCGTGAAGTCTCTTCAACGAGCGGGTACTCACCTTTTATATGTTCGCGTAGCAACTCTTCTACGCCTTGCATCCCAAGAGCAAGATCAGCCTCCAAGGAAGGATCTAGATCTGGAATGCCGAAGGATGACATTAGCGAAGGAAGCTGGCAGTGCTTTGAATGAAGTCAATCAAAGGTGTTGGGTAAATTCCGAG
>CANMCL010000096.1 GCA_947496345.1 Actinomycetota bacterium | reverse complement strand
AAGTGGCGCTCAATGATCGGTGAAGGCTATAAAGATGTTGTTGCGCTGGCCGGCGCCTTAATCTCTAAAGATGTTTCCGATATTACTTGGAGCAAAATAGAGAAAGTGTTGAGGTGAAGCGTGAGTAATTTGCATCCCAAAATCAAAGAATTTCTCGATACTTTGGCGGCCGAAGGCGGCAAAGCAACCGAGCTATCCACACCAAGAGAGGTACGTGCAAGTGCGCTAAGTAAATGGAGACCAGAATTCCTTGGAACCGTGCCCAAGCGTGGTTCGGTTAAACAGAGGTTTTTTACTGGCCCACACGCAGACCTTCCGATAAACATTTACACACCTGAAGGTGAGGGTCCTTTTCCGGCGATCGTATATATCCATGGCGGGGGATGGGTGGCTGGAACTATTGAAATGGCCGAGGTGCAACATCAATTGGTGGGAGAAGCTTGTGGAGCGGTTGTGGTCTCAGTTAATTATCAGAAAGCCCCGGAACATAAATTCCCAATCCCATTTGATGATTGCTACGCAACCCTTGAATGGGTGTGGCAGAACGCTAATGCGCTAAATATCGATCGTGAAAAAATTGGAATAGCTGGAGAGAGTGCCGGTGGAAATATCGCGGCGGGGGTAGCGCTCAAGTCGAGAGATGTAAACGGGCCCAAAATTGCTTTTCAAGTCCTTATTTACCCAGCAACTGATCATAAATTTGATTACTCTTCAATGATTGATAACGCTAAAGGATATGCATTATCGACTGAAGGTATGAAATGGTATTGGAAACAATACATTTCTAATACAGGCGATCTAGATAATCCCTACTGCAGGCCAATGGCCGCGCAGGATTTTTCAAATCTACCGAGCACATATTTAATTACTGCAGATTTAGATCCACTGCGCGATGAAGGAATAGAATTTAGCAAGAGATTAGAAAGTGCCGGAAACCAGGTAATTTACAAGAATTACCCATCGCTGATACACGGATTTCTTCTCATGCAAGGCTTTTTGCCCGAGGCGAGACAGGCGATTCAGGAAATTGCAGAAGCGGTTAAGCAGTTTTTGAAGACAGCTGGGTAAATCTCACTGCCTTTCTTCAGATCAAATTCCTTTTATAGGTCAAAGGGATAGGTCGGAATAGTCCGCAGAGAGAAATCTAGTGAGAGTAAATCTGCAGTTGTTGGACCTCGTGTATTTGCGAGTATGTAGTTTTCAGTCAAGGGCGCAAAACCTGCTTTAAAACTCACGTGTGATTTGGCCTGCACAAGTGTGTAATCCAAAATGTTGACCCCGTGAAGTTCATAAAGACTGCCATCAATTACTCGGACTGGATTCTGATGAATCACTGCAAATATCTGGCTAAATGGGTGAGAAATCGCTACAAATAGTGATTTACCTGGGCTCCCAGTAACATTTTTCGCCGCCGGGTGGGTGTAAATCACTTTGCGATCACACTCCGCAAGCACTTTGATTTCACATTCGACAGCTTCGTTGTACTCAGACTTACTTCCAGTGCCTAAAGTGATTTTACTTGTGTCGCCAACATGGCCCCACATTTTTGCCACCGCTGCAGGATCAGTGAGTGTGAAGATTGCCCGCAAATCGTGACTCGATTCAAGCAAACCACGAAGAAGCTCGGTGCTGTCTCCATAAGAACCACCATTTGTCGCATCTCCAATATCTGCAAAAACTTTTAAAGTTGAATCCTGCGCGGCTAGCGCTAACGCATCCAAAACTGGAAGTGTTGTGTCTTCCATAAATAATTCACGAACGCTCCACGCTTCTGCCGCTAATTTTTTAGCAGCAGAAACTCCATCAAATTTTTCAGAATCATAAACAACGAGCGATTTCCACCCTAATTCTGGAACATTTAGCCAAGGTTGCACAGTAAGCAAACTTGCTGCGTGAGCCCCTTGCTTTTCTATCTCTTTGCACAAATTCATTAACGATCCGTATGGTTTAAATTCATTATCGTGTTTCGCCGGTGGGACAACCATAGGAATTTTCTCTACATATGTAACGGGATTGATGTTACCGATGACCGCTTGATGAAGAATTTGCGCTGCTTGCGCGCCAGTTTCGTATAAATCAATGTGCGGACAACTTCTATAAGCAACGGCGATGTCCACGGCGTTATGCATTTCCTGAGTGAAGTGTGCGTGCAGATCCATACTGATCGAAATAAATGGGCGCGGCCCAACCTTCTCCCTCAGCGCCCTTAGAAGAGCGCCTTCAGGGTCAAGTTCTTCTCTGCAGTAGGCAGAGCCGTGCAACATTAAGTAAATTCCATCCACGTTTTCGGGGGTGCGGCTTACGATTTCATTTTTTATAAATTCGAAGGCAGCAATGGCCAGAGGCGGGGCAGGGGTGCCGGCAATCAGCGCTGTTTTCACCAAATTGACCGGTAAAGCGGTCAAAATATCCCACGCTCCCGCAAATTCACTGCTTATTCCAGCAGAACCCCGGGAAATATCCTCACCCAGGGCAAAGTTCTCGGATCGAAGCTGTTCCAGGGAAGTCGAATTTGGAGCAAAGCTGTTGCACTCAATTGAGAAACCACCGATTGCTATCAGGGGCACACCTTTAGCGCTGCGATTCATGGCGACTCACCCTCCTGAGAATTCTAGGTAATCCCTTGACCGGCACTCCGAACTGCGCTTATATAGCCACCTGGAAATGATTCCAGGTGTTTATCTAACAGAAACGGAGGCGACCAATGCGGTTTCGCCACTATAGCAAGAAAAACGCGGCTGTAATTGTTGCAATTGCAGCTTTATTGATACCTGCTACTTCAAATGCAGTAGGGGCAACAAAGTCTCCTAAGTCACTTCCATCACCTGAATTTGTTGCTTTCGAAACACCGAAAGCTGGTAGCGGCAAGGGACTTACTTTGGGATACATCTCTTTGGGCGACTCAGTTCCTTTCGTGAAATTAGTGAGTGATTCAATTAAGCGTGAAGCAAAGAAATCTGGCGCAAAGCTAGAATTTTGCGATGCACAGATCGATGCAGCAAAGGCACTTGCATGTACACAACTCTTCAAGTTGAAGAAAGTTCAGGCTTACTTGAACTTCCAATTTGATGCAGCTGCTGGTCCAGCAATTTACAATGCAGGTCCACAAGTTCCTGTGATTGCAATCGATATCAACCAGACTCCAAAGCAAGTTTCATTTATGGGAGCTAACAACAACCGTGCAGGCGTTATCGCTGGCCGTGGTGTTGGTGCACTTATGAAGAAGAAGTTCGCCTGCAAGTACGACGCAGTTGTACTTATGGAATCACCTGGCGTGGGTTCAGTTAACGAAGCTCGCATCGGTGGTAACAAGCAAGGGTTCGCAGAAATCTGCGGAGCTTTGGATCTGAAGAAAGTTAAGTCAATTGACTCTACATTCCTAGAAGAAGCACAATCTTCATTCAAGGATGCTCTAACAACACTTCCAACTGCGAAGACAATCGTTGTTTTGGCAATGAATGATGACAGCTGCCTTGGTGCGCTAGCTGCTGCAAAGGCAGTTGGTCGTGAAGGCGATATCTACATGGCTTGCCATGGTGCTGACCCAACTTCTCATTGTGAAATCAAGAACAATCCAAACTGGGCCGGAGATGCTGCTTACTTCCCAGAGCGTTACGGCGAAGTTGGTATCCCATACTTGATCAAGGCTGCACGCGGCATTGCAATTCCTGCCAAGCTGCAAATCGATCACGTATTCATCAACAAGGACAACCTAAGCAAGTACTATCCAAAGGTTAAGTGCTAGTAGATGAAACATCCTGACAAAGATTTAAATGTAATTTCTGCGTCAGGGATTCGTAAGTCCTTTGGCGGGGTAGAGGTCCTCCACGGAGTAGACCTCTCCCTCGCCCAAGGCGAAGTCCTTGCACTGTTGGGAGAAAACGGTGCAGGAAAATCCACACTTGTAAAAATTATTGCTGGTGATTATGTTCCGGATGAAGGAACAATCACGTGTGGCGGAACTGAATTTTCTAGCCTTGATCCGATTAAGGCGCGCGAACTAGGCGTCCGGATGATTTTTCAAGAATTAAACGATGCACCAACTCTGACTGTCGCAGAGAATATTTCTCTGGGAAGTTGGGGAGCAAAAAATGGATTCGTCTCGTGGAAAAAAATTAACGAGAGAGCAGAGAGCGCCCTCGCTCTGCTTGGGGTAGATCTAGATATCACCAAGAAAGTAGCAGATCTTCGAATTGGTGAACGACAGATAATTGAGATCGCCCGAGCTGTATCAGAAAATGCTCGAGTATTGGTATTTGATGAGCCAACAGCCGCGCTTTCTTCAG
>CANMCL010000095.1 GCA_947496345.1 Actinomycetota bacterium | reverse complement strand
CCATTTGAAAGCGCGATCGCTTCGGCTTCATCTTTAAATTTCTGAATGGTGATGACCGGTCCGAAGATTTCGGATTGGATATGTTCATCTTGCTGACGCAGATCCGCGATAACAGTAGGAGCGATGAAGTAACCAGCGCGTTCCAGGGCTGACCCACCTGCAACAACTCGAGCATGAGATGGAACGCGAGATAAGAAACCTTTAACGCGATCAAACTGCGCTGCATTATTTACTGGACCAACTAAGACATCTTCATTAGGCATGCCAACTGCGATTTCATTTGTTGCTTGATGGCTGAGAAGTTTTACCATTTCTTCATAGACGCCTTCTTGCACCAAGACGCGAGTGGCGGCGGTGCAATCCTGGCCCGAGTTAAAGAATCCTGCGATTGCGATTCCTGCTGCAGCAGCTTCTAAATCGGCATCATTAAATACAACAACTGGTGCTTTGCCGCCCAGTTCTAGGTGAACGCGCTTTAATTGCTTGGCCGCACTTGCCGCAACTTCCATTCCGGCACGAACTGATCCTGTGATTGAAACCATCGCAGGAGTTGCATGTTCCACAACCGCCTTGCCGGTTTCGCGTTCTCCGCAAAGCACATTGATTACGCCATCAGGTAGAAATTCACCCATTATCTCTGCCATAAATACAGTTGAGGCAGGAGTTGTATCGCTTGGTTTCAAAACTACAGAATTACCAGCGGCGATTGCTGGCGCCCATTTCCAGACAGCCATCATCATTGGGTAATTCCACGGAGTTACTTGTCCGCAGACTCCAACTGGTTCGCGGCGGATAAATGAAGTCATACCTTTCATATATTCGCCAGCAGACTTACCTTCTAAGTTACGTGCTGCACCTGCAAAGAAACGAATCTGATCAATCATCGGAGGAACTTCCTCTGATGCAGTTAGCCCCATTGGCTTACCGCAGTTTTCAGACTCAATAGCAACAATTTCATCGGCACGAGATTCGATAGCATCTGCGATCTTCAACAAGGCGCGTTGGCGCTCTGATGGAGTTGAATCGCGCCAGCCGGTAAAAGCATTTGCTGCCGCAGTCATCGCCTTATCAACATCGGCTGCGTTGGAATTCGGAGCAGTCGCAAAGGCTTGTCCGGTTGCTGGATTTATGAGAGTTGTGGTTGCGCCTGAAGTCGAATCAACCAACTTGCCGTTTACGAAATTCTGCAACTTCTTCATTTTTAGCTCTGACCTTTCACTGCACGAACCAATTGATCACCGTGATCCATTGGATGATTTGTATAACCAGTTAACCATCTAGCAATTGTGTACTGACCTATTTCCGAATGCACGCCCGCTTTTTCTAGATCTGATTCATTAAGTCGTTTAATAATATCTAGCGACCCAGCACGCACCGCAGCAAAGATTGCAATGGAATTTTCCACTGGTGCGCTTTCATATCCCAGTTGAGGAGCTACGGCCCAAAGATTCTCATCGTAACCTTGAATTATTGAACCTTCAGGTTCAGCAACTAAGCGACGCAAGCGCGCATAAGATTGCGCTTCTGAATCTGCCAAGTGATGAATTATCTGTCGCGCAGACCAACCTTCAGGATCTTTAACATCTAATTGATCTTTGGAAACACCACGTGCCAGATTTAAAAAGAATTGTGTGGCCGATTCATAGGCTGCTGCTGATTCTTTGATGCTATTGCCTTGGATGCTCATACGGTTGAGTCTATTTACTCTTTTCGGCTGCTGCCAACTGTCCGCATGCGCCGTCGATTTCGCGGCCGCGAGTATCGCGCACAGTAACGGGGACGCCGTAGCCCTCAAGGATTCGGACAAAAGCTTCTTCATCCTCGCGGCGCGAGGCGGTCCACTTTGAACCCGGAGTCGGGTTAAGCGGAATTAGATTTACGTGCGCGTTTCGGCTTTTCAGCAAGCGGCCGAGTAAATCTGCGCGCCAAGATTGATCGTTTATGTCGCGAATCAACGCATATTCAATTGAATAACGGCGACCAGTCTTTTTCTCATAGGCATCGGCAGCGGCTAAAACTTCGCGAACTTTAAAACGGGAATTTATCGGTACTAGCGAATCACGTAGTTCATCATCTGGAGTATGCAATGAGACCGCCAAAGTGCAGTTAATTCCTTCATCCATCAACTTCTCAATGCCATTGACCAATCCGACGGTAGAAACAGTTACAGATCTAGCGCTGATTCCGAGCCCATCTGGATTTGGATCGGTGATGTTATGGAGCGTGCGAACAACTGCGTTGTAATTTGCCAGCGGTTCTCCCATTCCCATAAAGACAATATTGGAAAGACGCGCTTCTCCCCCAGGTAATTCACCATTTACACAAGCGCGCGCGGCCGCAACGATTTGTTCAGTGATTTCACCAGCGGTTAAGTTGCGAGTTAAGCCGGCTTGTCCGGTTGCGCAAAATGGACAGTTCATTCCACAACCTGCTTGCGATGAAATACAGACAGTTACGCGATCGGTGTAGCGCATTAAAACCGATTCAACTAAAACTCCATCGTGTAATTTCCACAAATCTTTACGGGTCATTCCATTATCAGTTGTTCGAGTGGTGACAAGTTGAATTAATTTTGGAGTTAGAGCATCAGCCATAGTCTGGCGCTCGGCAGCTGGAATATCTGTCCACTCATCTGGATTTGTAGAAAGGTGTGAGAAGTAATGAGTGGCAACTTGTGCGGCGCGAAATGGCTGGAGCCCTAACTCTTTTGCCCAAGCTTTGCGATCTGCTGGTGAAAGATCAGCTAAATGCTTTGGTGCTTTCTTCTTTTGAACTGGTTCATCGAAAACTAATTTAAGTTCGGGATTTTGGTCTGGGCGGGTGCTCATAAGAGCCCTGAATCTTGCGCACGACGCACAATTTCAAGGGCTAACCAAAGTGCTGGGGCTGCGAATAAAACTGAATCTAAACGATCCATAATTCCACCATGGCCGGGGAGAAGATTGCCCATATCTTTAATTGCCATATCGCGCTTTAGCGCTGATTCAATTAAATCTCCAGCAGTTGCGGTAAATACTGTAAGCAGACCTGCCAGTGCACCGATCCACCAATCGGATTCCATAATGTAATGAAAGGCGAGTGCGCCACCTAAAACGGTAAAGACTAATGAACCGATCAGACCCTCAATAGTTTTCTTCGGGCTAATTTTAGGAGCCAGCGGATGTTTACCGAATAAGACGCCAGTGAGATAAGCGAATGTGTCGTTGCATCCAACCAAAATTACAAAGGTCATAACGCGCTCTAATCCATTTTCGGGACGCGCCAGCAAGATTAAGAATCCAGCGAGAAATGGCAGATAAATGAGCGCCAAGGCTGATGCTGATGCAGTCTTAACAAAATTATCGACTCCACGCGGAAGAAGTAAAACCAATAAACAAGGAAGGGCGATTGCGGTAGCAACTGCTAAACCAGAGATTCCACCAAACCAAGTTGCCGCGGATAACCCAATCGCTGCAGTGGTCAGCGACCAGAGTGGGATATCGATTGAAACTGCAGAGAATGCTTTATGTAGTTCGCGGATCCCGAGAACCACCGCAACCGTTACAACCCCAGCGAAAATAGCTCGTTCAAAAGCGAGTGCAAACCAGATCAACGCAACTAGCGAAAGCGAAACGACGATGGAGGGCAATAACTTACGCCCGGCTCGCTTATTAATCGCTTCGTTAATCGAATGTAGATCTGACATTTATTATTTGACGAATTCCTAGACCTCTAGGAGTTCGGCTTCCTTATGCTTTAAAAGCTCATCTATTTTTGTGACGTGCTCTGAAGTTACCTTCTCAAGTTCTTTTTCGCCACGCGCTAGATCATCTTTACCGATTTCGCCATCTTTCTCTAACTTTTCCATCATTTCTTTTGCGGCGCGACGGATATTTCTGATTGAAACTTTAGAGTCTTCGGCTTTGCCCTTAGCGACCTTGATGTAATCCTTGCGGCGCTCTTCAGAAAGTTGTGGCAGCGCCACACGAATTACTACGCCATCGTTACCGGGATTTACACCCAGATCTGATTCACGAATCGCCTTTTCAATACCTGCCATTGCACCCTTATCAAATGGCGAAACGATGGCAAGACGAGCTTCCGGCACTTGGATGGAGGCTAATTGTGAAAGTGGGGTGTAGGTACCGTAGTAATCAACCATGATCTTGTTAAAGAGCGCAGGATGCGCACGGCCAGTGCGAATCGTTGCAAAATCATCTTTAGCAACTTCTACTGCCTTATCCATTTTGCTCTGCGCATCGGCTAGAGCACTCGCTACATCTGCCATCTTCTTCAACTCCTCAAAGTTGTAAATCTCTAAT
>CANMCL010000094.1 GCA_947496345.1 Actinomycetota bacterium | reverse complement strand
ATAACTGCTTTGGCCATTCGCGCTGCTGCTGCAGATGGTGCGTAGTAAGCCGAACCAGTTTTTAGGAGCGCAACAACTTCAGCACCACCATTGCGAGTGCGATCTACTAATTCATCAATTTCGGCTTGTGAAAGCAGATCTGTAAGTGGCTTTCCGTTTACTGTGCAGCGACTTGGAACTGGAACCATTGTGTCGCCGTGAGAGCCGAGGGTTAATGTCTTTACGGCAGATACCTGTACCGCTAGTTTTTCAGCAACAAAGTTGGTGAAGCGAGCAGTATCCAACATTCCTGCCTGGCCCATTACGCGGTTCTTTGGAAAATTAGTTGCAATCTGAGTCAGCGCAGTCATTTCATCAAGTGGATTTGAGACCACGATAATTACTGCATTTGGAGAATGCTTTGCAATGTTTTCAGCGACACCACGAACGATTCCAGCATTTACGCCAATCAAATCCATTCGGCTCATACCAGGCTTGCGCGGCAGTCCTGCAGTAATGACAACTACATCGGAGTTTGCCGTTGCTTCGTAACCAGCACCATCAGCAGTTGTGGTTGCGCCAATAATCTTTGTTTCAAAACCTTCGATTGCGCGAGATTGATTCATATCTAGGGCTAGGCCTTCAGGCTTACCTTCGAGAATATCTGTAAGGACTACTGTGTCGAAGATGTTGTATTCGGCTAAACGGAGTGCAGTAGTTGATCCATAAAATCCTGCGCCTACAACGGTTACTTTCTTAGACATGGGTAACTCTTTCTCTTGACGTCAAGATAAACTCTACAACCCGCGAGGTAGCGAAATTGCCACTGCAAATAGCGCCAATGCGATCCCCAGCGCTAAATACCGCTCAATTTTGCCACTTTTCCCTGATTCCCAATGCGCGATAGTGATGACGCTCATACCAATTGCGATCGCGATTGAGCCGAGCCGAACATACGAAAACACACCTGCAAGAAAGCCTCCGGCGATCATTAAGTAGGCAAGTCGCACTCCGAACAGATTTATCTTTCGCAAGATTCAACCACATTCGTCAGTAACATCGCTCGGGTCATTGGGCCTACGCCTCCTGGCATTGGTGCAACGTAAGCAGCTACATCTAAAACGCCAGGATCTATGTCACCAACTAACCCTGAATCGATTCGTGAAATTCCTACATCCAGAACAGTGGCGCCGCTCTTTATATCTCCGGCTTTTAAGAAATGTGGGCTACCAATAGCTGCCACGATGATATCTGCGCGTTTAGTGTGTGCGGTTAAATTCTTAGTTCCAGTATGAGTCAGGGTAACTGTTGCATTTTCTTGCTTACGATTTAGCAATAGACCGAGTGGTCGGCCGACAGTTAGACCGCGACCAATTACCACAACCTCTGCTCCCGATATTGGAATTTTGTAATGGTTGATTAACTCAACAATTCCACGAGGAGTGCACGGCAGCGGAGCGGCGTAACCAGCCACAAGTCTTCCTAAATTCATCGGGTGTAATCCATCGGCATCTTTTGCTGGATCAATCGCTTCCAAGACTTTCTGGGTGTTTACTCCGTGCGGCAAGGGAAGTTGCACAATATAGCCAGAACATTCTTTCGCTGAATTCAAATCTTTTATTGCGGCTAGAACATCCGATTCAGAAGCATCTGCTTTTAAATCAACGCGAATAGAAGTAATACCGACTTCCTGGCAGTCACGATGTTTCCCAGCAACATAAGAAAGCGACCCTGGATCATCGCCGACCAAGATTGTTCCTAAGCCCGGTGTAACTCCATTGTTCTTAAGGTCTTTGACGCGCGCAGAAAGGCCCTGCTTAATGGAGGCCGCTAAAGCTTTGCCATCCAGAATTGTTGCGCTCATATGCTTGATCCTATTAGAAGCGCTCGTAGCAAGCGAAGTTACGCATGCGAGAAGTGTCGTGTTCCGGTGAAGAACATAGCTATTCCTGCAGAATTTGCCGCTGCGATTACTTCTTCATCGCGCACGCTCCCACCTGGCTGAACAACGGCGCTTACTCCGCCATCGATCAAAATCTGTAAGCCATCAGCAAATGGGAAGAATGCATCGCTAGCAGCAACGCTGCCCTGTGCTCGCTCTCCCGCACGATCTATGGAAAGACGTGCAGAGTCAACGCGATTTACCTGACCCATTCCGATTCCGACTGCGGCACCATTCTTAGCTAACAAGATGGCGTTGCTCTTAACGGCACGTACAGCGCGCCAAGCAAACTGCAGATCTGCTAGGACTTGTTGTGAAACTTTTTCGCCAGTAACTTGCTTCCAATTTGCACAATCATCGCCAGGAGCATCAATCTTGTCGGTATTTTGAAGTAGCACTCCACCTGATACTGGACGAATTTCTAACGGCGACAGTTTGGTATTCGGACAAGTCAAAATACGTATTGAAGGTTTCTTCATTAAGATTTCTAACGCCGCTGGCTCATATTCTGGAGCAATAATTACTTCGGTAAAAATCTGCGAAAGTGGTTCCGCCATTGCAACAGTAACCTTGCGATTTGCCGCGATTACGCCACCGAAAGCTGAAACTGGATCACATGCGTGCGCTGCTAAATATGCGGAAGCGATATCGGCACCTGTTGCAATACCGCAAGGGTTGGCGTGTTTAATGATTGCAACGCAAGGATCTGTGTGATCAAGGGCCGCACGCCAGGCTGCATCGGCATCGGTGTAATTATTAAATGACATCTCTTTGCCATGGCTTTGCACAGAGTTCACGATTCCGGGAGGTCCACCGCGATAAATAGCGGCGCTCTGATGCGGATTTTCTCCATAACGTAGCGATGATTCTCGCTTCCAAATTAAACCGAACCAATCAGGGATATCAATACTCATTTGAGTTCCTAGCCAACTTGCGATCGTTAAATCGTATTCAGCTGTGGTGCGGAAAACTTCGAGGGCAAAATTACGTCGTTCCTCAAGGGTGGTTCCACCTGCGCTAATTGCAGCAAATAAAGCGTCATATTGGGCAACTTTGGAAATCACGGCTACCGAGCCGTGGTTCTTGGCGGCGCCCCGCAACATAGATGGACCGCCAATATCAATCTGCTCAATACATTCGGCATTTGCGGCACCCGATGCAATTGTTTGTGCAAATGGATAGAGATTGATGATTACTAGATCAAATGGCTCAATATCTAGATCTGCAATTGCTTGCATATGATCTGAATTATCTTGATCGGCCAATATTCCAGAGTGAATCTTTGGATGAAGAGTTTTTACACGGCCACCCATAATTTCTGGAAAGCCGGTGTATTCGCTAACTTCTGTAACCGCAATTCCTGATCCCTGCAAAGTTTTAGCAGTTGAACCGGTGGAGATAATTTCTATTCCAGCTTTACTTAGGGCAGCGCCAAGCTCGAGTAAGCGATCTTTATCGTAAACGCTGACGAGCGCACGGCGAATAGGTTTGCGATCTGCCATCAGGACCTCACGAGATTAGTTAGAAGTTGCTGCAGCGTTGCAACATAGAGACGTCGTTCCACAATCTTAATGCGTTCATGCAGCGTAGATTCTGTATCAGTCGGTGTGATTTCCACACTTTCCTGAGCAATTATTTCGCCAGTATCCACGCCTTCATCTACCCAATGAATTGTGGTACCTGTCTGGTTTGCGCCGGCGGCTAGTGCATCGCGGACAGCGTGAGCGCCGGGAAAGAGCGGCAGCAATGCAGGATGGCTATTTACGATTCGGAATTTAGCAACACAATCACTAGATAACAGCCTCATAAATCCTGCACTCACAACTAGATCTGGATTAAGTGCGAGCAATTGGTCTGAAAATTCCAAATCCCAGCTCTTGCGATCCCGCTGCATTGGAATAACAAAAGTGTCAATCTTGGCGTCACTCGCGCGCTTTAAAACTTGGGCCTCTGGTTGATCACTAATTAACCCAACTATCTGCGCATCAAGATCCCCGTTGGCAACGGCATCGATTATTGACTGTGCGATTGAGCCACTGCCTGAAGCCAGTAAAACAATGCGCGCTTGCTTCATTTTCGCGATCGCAATTTAATCTGAGGAATGAATACTAATGCGGCTATTCCAAGCCCAATTTGAAGGGTAATTGATAGCGTTAATTTCCAGATTGAAACTCCAACGGCGCTCATTGCTTCAGTCATCAATGAACCGCTGGCTAGATAAGAAATTGCAGAAATCGAAATAGCGATCAAGACGACCGCCTGAAATAGCGAGCGAGAACTGGAAGCAAGTGCCCAGGTTGCAACAAGTGCTCCGAGAGCGATTACAAATAGGACAGCAATTAACGCCCACTTAGATGAAGAGGTTGGCAAGACTGCCAAAATTGGTAGCGCAGGAATTTCACCGAGGCGATGAATAAATGG
>CANMCL010000093.1 GCA_947496345.1 Actinomycetota bacterium | reverse complement strand
ACAGTTGCTCGCCCTGCGCGATATCGCGATGCCATTGCAGTCAACGGCATAATTCCTGAACTCAACGATAAAAAAGAGATCGAATCTCTTATGCGCACTTTTTCAGGTGCTAAAACTTTCAAAGTAAAGGTGGGGAACAATCTAGTTGAAGATGTCATCCGAGTTGCTCGAGTCTTTTCCAATGCACCAAAAGCTGCCATCCGTATTGATGTCAACGGTCTCTGGTCTGTGGAAGAAGCGCTTACTCATTTATACGCTTACTACGAAGAGATTGGCCCATTTCAATACGTAGAGCAACCTTGTGCAACTGTCGATGAACTCCGTGAACTTAAGCGCAAGATAAAGATTCCACTACACATTGCTGCAGATGAAGCCATTCGCAAAGCAACCGATCCATTTGCTGTTGACCTCACCGATGCGGCTGATGTCGTAATGCTAAAAGTTCAACCACTCGGAGGAATTCAACGCTGCCTCGACATTGCAAACCATCACGGCCTGCCAGTAGTTGTCTCAAGTGCACTAGAGAGCGCCATCGGAATCGAGTACGGACTAGATCTCGCCGCATCAATTAGTGATCTCACCTTCGACTGCGGTTTGGCCACTGGATCACTCTTAGCCAGCGATGTTGCAGCGCACGAAATTGTCGATGGAAAAATCACTTTAGGTCAGATATCTCCAAAGTTAGATGGTCTTGATGTGTCATCAGAACGCTATGAATGGTGGAAGAATCGCATCATGAGAGTCGGAGCGTTACTTAAATGAGTAATGCAACGAAACTAGCTCGCGTTATCGTCAGACAAATCATTGAAGCTGGAATTACCGATGCGGTTATTTCTCCGGGATCACGTAACGCACCGCTATCGCTCGCGTTAGTAACTGCGCAAGATTTAGGTTTAATTAAATTACATATCCGAATTGATGAGCGAACTGCCGCGTTTTATGCCTTAGGACTAGCTAAGGCAACAAATCGTCCCGTGCCGGTAATTTGCACCAGTGGAACAGCTGTTGCGAATTACCACCCCGCAGTTCTTGAGGCTTCACATTCAAATATTCCGCTATTTGTAATAACTGCTGACCGGCCAGCCGAATTACGTCGCACTGGTGCCAATCAAACTACTGAGCAAGCAAGAATTTTCGGAAAAGCAGTTCGCTACTTCGCAGATATTTCTGGTTCGGTCTATCCGTTAGAACTTCCATTGAATGCTTTGCAAACAGGACCTGTTCATTTAAATGTGCAATTTGATGAACCGTTAATCGGCGATTCGGATACTGCTTGGTTAGATAACTTAAAGATTAACCCACCTAGAAAATTTGATCGCAAGAAAGCCGGCACCTTGGCCAGCAAATCAACTCGGGGCTTGTTGGTTATTGGGCATGATCGCGGTGGGTTATCTGTTGAAGATGTTACAAAATTTGCTGATCAATTGGGTTGGCCAATTTTAAGTGAAGATCCTTTAACTTTTCCTAACACAAATGCACATGCCAGCCTCTTTCTAACTTCGACCACCATTGCAAAAGATTTGGCGCCAGATACGGTTATTGTCATTGGGCGAACTACTTTGTCTCGTTCGGTAAATGCACTTATCAAGTCGGCGCGGGCAACTTTTGTAATCGATCAACGCATTGCAACGGTTGATTCTGATCGAATGGCCGAGAAGAAATTCACTGAAATTCCTGAGCTTTATACCGCCCCGGCAGATCCCGATTGGTTATCCAAGTGGGCTAAGTATTCCGAGCGCGCCTCCAAAGTTGTAAAAGAGATTACAACATGGTCTGAACCGCTAATTGCTCGTGAAATATCGCAGCACCTACCTGATGGAGCTTCGCTATTTATCGCTTCTTCTCGACCGATTCGGGATATCGAAGCATTTGGCGCGGCCCGCAGCGGAGTTAAAACTTTTGCTAATCGCGGCCTTGCCGGAATTGATGGAAACATCTCGACCGCACTTGGTATTGCCACCGCCCACAGCTCAACATTTGCGGTTCTTGGAGATCTCGCATTTCTGCATGACCTCACTGGATTGATTCATCGCGAAGAAATTAACCTACGGATTTTGGTCATAAATAATGATGGCGGCGGAATTTTCTCGACGTTGCCACAGCGTGGAAGCAAAGGATTTGAGCAAGTCTTTGGAACCCCGCACGGCTTAGATCCTGCAGCGATAGCCAAGGCGATGGGGCTGGATGCGAAAAATATTTCATCGGTTGATCAACTTCGTGATGAGCTTAAGAAACCAGTTTCAGGAATCAGCATTGTTGTCTGCGATGTACCGGATAGAGAATCTAATGCTGATCTGATTAAAGGCCTTTATGCCAAGATGGAATCAATCTAATTTAAAATTAAATTAGAGCACTGCGCATTGGTGCAAATTTTGCGCTGCTCTCGCTTAACTCTTTCTCTGGGTTAGACCCGGCGACAATTCCGCATCCCGCATAAATTTGGATCTCATTTTCGGTGATCTGACCGCAACGCAAAGCAATCCCTAACTCGCCATCACCTCGTGCATCTAACCAACCGACGGGCCCCGCGTAACGCCCGCGTGACATTCCTTCGATACGTTTAATCAAATCTGCGGAAACGTTAGTAGGAGTTCCACATACTGCAGCCGATGGGTGCAACTTCTCCAAAATAGTAAAGGCATCAACGCTCTTCTTGCTTTCAATTAGCGCACCAGTCACATCGGTTGCAAGGTGCATAACATTTGCTAAGTGCAGAACAAAAGGAGATTCAGGAACGTTAGTAGATGTACAGAAAGGATCGAGTGCATCGGCGACGGAACGAACAGCATATTCGTGTTCTTCTAAATCTTTAGAAGATCGTGCAAGGGATGCGGCTAGCGCGAGATCTTTTTCGTCATCACCAGTCTTGCTGATGGTTCCGGCGAGAACGCGTGAGGTAACCATTCCACGGGATAGGCGCAGCAGAAGCTCGGGTGTTGCACCAATAAGGCCATCGACTGCAAAGATCCAAGTTGAAGGATATTCAGCACTTAAATTACGCAGAATCTTTCGAGCATCAATTGGCCGGTGCGAGTTGATCTTTAAATCACGAGCCAGTACTACTTTTTCCAAGTTGGTATCTTCAATTTCTTTAATTGCTTGAGCAACACGTACTTGCCATTCCGCTGGACTTAAAGATCCATCGCCCCAGTTAAATTCTGCATCTTGAAGCAGTGGAACTTCTTCTAAGAGTTTGGGTTGTGGTTGATCGCCGATCCAGGTGATCCACGAGCTGCCATTGCGCATTCCAACGACGATTTGGGGGATTACGAGCACCGAATCTTCATCTGGATCAAATGAGAATGAGGTGAAGAGAATCGGGCCGGTACCACTGGCGTGAACAGAATCTGCAATCGCGAATTTTTCAAGTTGTTGGTGCCACCAAGTTCGCGCATCGGCAAAACGGTTTGCGCCTTTTACAACAGTGGATGCATAACTTCCCCAGCCGACTAAACCATCACCGCCACGTACCCAAGTTAAAGGCGCGCTATCTGGCAGCAGCTCCAATAACGGCAGGTGATCGCCAAGGCGCGCAGAAGTTACTGGAATAAGGGAAGGCATAGGAAAATACTTTAACGCGCGAGTTTCTTGGAAATTCTGCGCCAGATAAGTGGAAGCGACGTTGCAGTGATTGCGATCTTGATAATTTCACCAAAGATAAATGGAGTTAAACCTGCGCTGATTGTCTGTGCCCAAGTTAAATTGAGTGAAACATTTAGCCAGATCAAACCGAAGGCAAAGACAATAACGCTACCCAAAATCAAAGCAGGAAATGAAGTCTTAAACTTTTGATCAGCTTTACGATCAGCGAGCGCACCTAAAATTAATGTGGCAACTAACATTCCGATTAAGTAACCGCCTGTTGCACCGGTTAGACGAGCTAAGCCTTGAGTTGCAGCTGGCGCAAAGACTGGTGCACCTGCGATTCCGGCTAATAAATATGTAGAAAATGTTGCAAAACCAAGTCGCGCACCGTAAGTGGTACCGATTAAATAAACTGCCAAAGTTTGGCCCGTGACCGGAACTGGCGAACCTGGCACTGGGATGGCGATTTGAGCCAGGGCTGCGATAAATAATGTGCCACCAACAATGAATCCCGCATGGGTCAACGCAGTACCGCGCGGAAATACAGTTGCGCGAAGTGAGCCAGTTGAGATCGACATTAATTCTCCCTAAATCGCCTTTAAGTTGTGGATGAGCCTACTCTTGCGAGAGACTGGCCTCATGTCGCGCGCAAATATGGATAAGAACCCCGATGAAGTCGCGGCAATGTTCGATGGCGTGGCCAAGCGTTACGACCTAGTCAATGATTTATTGAGTCTGGGCCAGACCAAGAGATGGCGCCGGGCGACC
>CANMCL010000092.1 GCA_947496345.1 Actinomycetota bacterium | reverse complement strand
CGGGGGAGATACTGGTCAATACGAGCAGACTCTGCGTTTTCAAAACTATATTGATGCCTTTCTGGAAAATAGAGAGCAGTTCAGTCGCTCATTTGTTTACGCTCTAATTGCAACAGTTCTCGCACTGGCTATTTCTTACCCGTTGGCTTATGCGATCGCATTTAAGGGCGGAAAATACAAGAATTTCTTACTCGTACTAGTTGTTGCACCGTTTTTCACTTCTTTCTTACTTCGTACTGTTGCTTGGAAACAGATCCTCGGCGAAGAAGGCTTTGTCGTCCCAACTCTGCGGACAATAGGAATAATCAGTCCGAGCACAACGCTCACATCGACAGCTTTTGCAGTCGTAATGGGTATGACTTACAACTTCCTTCCATTTATGACCTTGCCGCTATACGCATCCATTGACCGGATAGATCCAAGAACTCTTGAAGCATCCGGTGACTTATATGCCAATGGCTTTACTACATTCCGCAAAGTCACATTGCCACTTTCGATGCCGGGTGTGGTCGCAGGAACGCTCTTGACCTTCATTCCTGCGGCAGGTGATTACGTCAATGCCGCTATTTTGGGAAGCCCTAACACCAAGATGATCGGAAACGTAATTGAATCTCGGTACTTCAAGATTGTGGATTACCCAACTGCAGCAGCACTCTCATTTACCTTAATGGCAGCGATTCTGATTCTGGTAACCCTCTATATTCGTAAAGCAGGAACGGAGGAGTTGGTATGAGTAAGAAAGTTATTGATGCCACAATTCCAACCATTCCTTTGGGGGCAAAGTTTCAGCGTTGGTTGGGGCGAAATTTAATCCGCGTCTATATGGTGATCGCCTTTACTTATCTATTCATTCCAGTGGCTTACACCTTCGCCTTCTCCTTTAATGATTCCGGCAAGAGCAACTTAATCTGGAAAGGTTTTACGCTAGATAATTGGATGAATCCCTGCGGTGCACCTGAAGTCTGTACGGCTCTGGCTAATTCGATCAAGATTGGTTTACTTGCAACTATATTTTCAACAATCTTAGGAACAATGATTGCTTTCGCGATCGGGCGTCATAAATTCAAAGGACGTTCTACCTCAAATCTCTTAATTTTCTTGCCTATGGCAACTCCAGAAATTGTCTTAGGTGCATCACTTTTATCGCTATTCCTAGTTTTCAAGATTAATCCAGGTTTCTGGCCAACTGTTATCGCTCACGTAATGTTCTGCATCTCATTCGTTGTGGTGACTGTAAAAGCGCGTATCGCAAGTCTTGATCCTCGCTTAGAGCAAGCCGCGATGGATCTTTACGCCAATGAATTTCAAACTTTCAGACGCGTAACACTTCCACTTGTTGCGCCAGGAATCGCAGGCGCCGCTTTGCTTGCTTTTAGTTTGTCTTTTGATGATTTTATTATTACCAACTTTAATTCCGGAACAGTTACAACTTTCCCAAAGTTTGTCTATACCGCTGCGGCGCGCGGTATTCCCGCACAGGCTAATGTGATCGGTTCTGCAATGTTTTTCTTAGCACTTGCGATTGTTATCGCGGGTCAGTTCGTAAATCGCCGCAAAGCCCGCTAATATACGGCCAACTACTAGTAGTAATTGCAGAGGTGATTTCCGGTTTAACCGGAAAGCGTGATGGCGACCATCGACCCATCTATTCTTAAACATCTTTCTGTAATGCAGCCCGAACTTTACTGGCTGGATGCAGATCCGCTTGAACCGTTACCTCACCCAAGTCTTATTGGTGATGTAACCGCCGATCTTTGCATTGTCGGCGCTGGCTACACCGGCCTATGGACTGCGCTCTTAGCTAAAGAAGCTGACCCTAAACGTGAAGTGATCGTGGTTGAACAGCGCGAAACTGGAGCGGGCGCTTCTGGCCGCAATGGTGGTTTCTGTAGTTACTCGCTGACCCATGGATTTATGAATGGCTATAGCCGCTTCAAAGATGAGATGGCAATTATCGAGCGTTTAGGGCGCGAGAATTTAGATGCCATTGAAGCAACAATCAAGAAATATGGAATTGATTGTAATTTTGAATGGAACGGTGAGTACCGAGTTGCGGTAGAAGAATGGCAGATGGAAGGTTTAGTAGAAGAAGCCCAACTGCGAAATTCATTTGGTGACAATGTTGAGTTGTTAAGCCAGACAGAAATACAAGCGCGCGTAAAATCGCCAATCTACAAAGGAGCGCTCTGGGATCCAGACGGAACTGCCCTTGTAGATCCAGCTCGATTGGTCTGGGGCCTTGAACGTGCCTGCATCAAATTAGGTGTGCAGATATTTGAAAATTCTCAAGTAGAACGCCTTGAGCAAACCAAAGATGGAGTGATTGTTCATACTCCTTATGGAAGCGTCCATTCAAGTAAAGTCGCTCTGGCCACAAATGTTTTCAAATCGCTAATTAAGCGCGCACATAAATACGTTATTCCCGTTTATGACTTCCAGTTAGTTACTGAGCCATTGACTGCAGAACAACTAGATTCGATAGGCTGGAAAGATCGCGAAGGACTTTCTGATGCCGGAAATCAATTCCATTACTACCGAATGACTAAAGATAATGAAATTTTATGGGGTGGATACGATGCGATATATAACTTCCGTGGCAAAGTGCGACAAGAGTATGAAACTGATGCCGAAACTTACGCACATTTAGCTGAAGCATTTCTGGAGACATTTCCACAACTCACAGGAATCAAATTCACACATGGTTGGGGCGGTGCGATTGATACATGCTCGCGCTTCTCACCATTTTGGGGGACTGCCTATAACGGTCGCGTGGCTTACGTTCTGGGTTACACCGGCCTTGGAGTTGGCTCAACTAGATTTGGCGCACAAGTAATGCTTGATCTCTTAGATGGCGTTGAGAACGAGCGCACGCAATTGCGCATGGTCCAAAAGAAGCCGATGCCATTTCCGCCCGAGCCTTTCCGATTTATCTTTATTCGCCTTACTCAGTGGTCGATAAATCAGGCAGATAAGAACAGCGGTAAGCGCAATCTCTGGCTTAAACTCCTCGATTCACTTGGCCTAGGTTTCGATTCCTAAAGAAAAGCGCATATCCTTAACCAATGGTTAACCACGGCAATATGTACGGACCAAGTTTTACATTTCTCGGAATCCCGCAATGTGATCTCGATGATCCAAAGTCATATGCTGATGCCGATGTAATTATTGTTGGTGCACCAATAGATTCGGGAACATCCCACAGATCAGGTGCCAAGTTTGGCCCACAAGCAATTCGTGGCGGGGATTACTTGCCTCATGATGCAGAGCGCCCCCACTTAGCACTTCGTATCGATGCCTTTAAGGCGCTCAAGGTTTATGACGCAGGTGACTTGTTAATGCCACCGGGTGATCTAGTGCAATCACTTAAGGTCCTCGAGGCAGCGACAGAGAAAATTTCGCGTGCCGGAAAAATTGCTGTTGTACTAGGGGGAGATCACTCCATCGCATCTGCCGATGTGGCAGGTATCGCAAATCATCGCGGACAAGGCAAGATTTCAATGATCCACTTCGATGCACACGCTGACACCGGTGAAGATCAATTTGGTGCGTTAATCGGACACGGCACACCAATGCGTCGCCTTATCGAAAGTGGCTCAGTACGTGGCGATCGCTTCTTGCAGTTGGGTTTACGTGGTTATTGGCCAGATAGTAAAACTTTAGATTGGATGCGCGATCAAGGAATGCGCTCATATGAAATGACTGAGATCCATCACCGTGGCTTAAATACTGTTTTAGATGAATCCTTTGCAACGCTAACTGATGGCTGTGATGGAGTATTCCTCTCAGTTGATATTGATGTGGTTGATCCAGGAATGGCACCGGGCACCGGAACTCCTGAACCTGGTGGAATGACCAGTCGCGAATTACTAGAAGCAGTTCGTCGCATTTGTTTAGAACTGCCGGTCGTTGGGATTGATGTTGTGGAGGTTGCACCTGCTTTTGATTCTGCAGATATAACTGCAATCTTGGCTAACCGCGTTGTGCTAGAAGCTTTATCTGCGATAGCTAAGCGCCGCAGTGGCACTCCATATTCTCCGACCCAAAATTTGTTAGATCGTTAATCACCAGGGTTGACGATGAAAGATTTAGTAATTCTGGGATCAACTGGGTCTATTGGTGTGCAAGCGCTAGAAATTGTTGAAGCCAACCCATCGCTCTTTCGTGTTGTAGCGATTTCATCAGCAGGAAATAACCCTAATCTGATCGTCGAACAAGCTAAGAAATTCAAAGTTCCAGTAATTGGCGTCACCAAGAGCGCCGATTTAATAAAGAGCGCACTACCTGATGCAACGGTAATCGATGGCCCAGATGCATCAACCGAAATTGCCGCAATCACATGTGATGTTGTTTTAAATGGAATTACCGGATCGATAGGTCTTGCACCAACGCTAGCTGCGCTAAAAGTTGGAAACCGAGTGGCT
>CANMCL010000091.1 GCA_947496345.1 Actinomycetota bacterium | reverse complement strand
CACCTGGTCCGCGTTTAGGAAACATTGTTGTAGAAGTTGATCACCTAACAAAAGGCTTCGGCGATCGCGTCTTAATTGATGATCTTTCATTTACCTTGCCCCGCAACGGAATCGTTGGAGTTATCGGCCCTAACGGTGCCGGTAAAACAACGCTATTTAAAACAATTCTCGGAATGGAAAAGCCGGACTCGGGCAATGTAAAAATCGGCGAAACGGTAAAGATTGCATACGTCGATCAGTCACGTGGTGGAATAGATCCAAATAAATCTCTCTGGGAAGTTGTCTCTGACGGTCTGGACTTTATAAAAGTTGGCCAAGTAGAAATGCCATCTCGCGCATACGTTTCCGCATTCGGCTTTAAAGGTCCCGATCAACAGAAGAAGGCTGGCGTACTTTCTGGTGGTGAGCGAAACCGTTTGAATTTGGCGCTAACTTTAAAGTTGGGTGGAAATTTACTTCTGCTCGATGAGCCAACGAACGACCTTGATGTGGAAACACTCGGTTCTCTTGAAAATGCGCTGTTGGAATTCCCTGGATGCGCAGTTGTGATCTCCCACGATCGTTGGTTCTTGGACCGCGTTGCCACACATATCTTGGCCTATGAAGGTGAATCTAACTGGTTCTGGTTTGAAGGAAACTTTGAATCCTATGAAGAGAATAAAATATCCCGACTGGGCGCGGATGCGGCGAGACCTCATCGTGCCACTTACAGAAAGCTAACTCGATAATGAAATATGTAAATAAGCAATTCGTTCGCTGGGATGACTTGGATGCAATGACCCACGTCAACAATGCCAAGTATCTGACCTTCGCTCAGGAAGCACGTTTCGTTTGGTCGACTTCAGTTTTCTCCTCAGCAATGAATGCATCAACCCTTATCGAAATGGTTGTTGCGCGCGCAGAAGTTGATTTTATTGAGCCGATTTACGAAGGCGGACGATTTGTCGATGTTGAGATTTCTGTAGAAAAGATCGGCACCTCATCTTTCGTTGTTATGTACACAATCGGCGATGAAGGTAAAGTTTTTGCCAAGGTAAAGACCGTGCAGGTTGCAATCTCGCTTGAGACAAAGAAGTCTCGCCCACTGACCGATAAGGAAAGAGAATTCCTTTCCAAGTATCTGGAGTCCAATTAATTGAGTCACGTTCTTGCTTCACGTAAAGAGCGCCCTTGGTGGCGTGATGCCGTTACTTATCAGATCTACATCCGCTCGTTTGCTGATGCAAATGGTGATGGCATCGGAGATGTCGAAGGCATCCGCTCACGACTTCCATACTTAAAGGAACTTGGCGTAGATGCAATCTGGATTACACCTTGGTATCCATCACCACAAAATGATCACGGCTACGATGTTTCAGATTACATGGATATCGAACCGCAATATGGAACTTTGGCAGATGCTGAAAAGTTGATTAAGGAAACACACAAGCACGGAATTAAATTTATTATCGATATCGTCCCTAACCACACAAGTGATCAACATAAATGGTTCCAAGCGGCGTTAAAAGCGGCGCCAGGATCACCAGAACGTGATCGATTTATGTTCCGCGATGGCAAAGGCCCCAACGGTGATTTACCACCAAATAACTGGGAAGCTGTTTTCGGTGGATGCGCGTGGGAACGTGTCATTGAAGCTGATGGCAAGCCGGGGCAGTGGTACTTGCACCTATTTGCAATTGAACAGCCAGATCTAAATTGGGAGAACCCTGAAGTTCGCTCGCACTTAGAAGATGTTTTAAAGTTCTGGCTCGATCGCGGTGTTGATGGATTCCGTATTGATGTTGCGCACGGAATGGTTAAGTATCCTGGCTTGCCAGATATTCCGGAAGTAAATACAACTTCAGAGATGCTCGCCCCACACGAGCGTCCATTTTGGGATCAAGAAGGCGTGCACGATATTTATCGTTCGTGGCGCAAGATTCTTGATTCATATCCTGGTGAACGTATGGCAGTTGCTGAAGCGTGGGTCAGTCCAGCTTCTCGCATCGCGCGCTATGTGCGTGCAGATGAATTACAGAACTCATTTAACTTTGAAATGTTGACTACTTTGTGGAACGCCGATGAAATTCGGGTCAAGATTGATAACTCAATGGCCGCACTCGTCGAAGTTGGCGCACCACCATCATGGGTATTTAATAACCACGATGTGGTTCGCTCGGTAGATCGCTTAGATCTGGGCTTAACAAATAACGGTGAATCAACTTTCACACGTCAAGGCGATCCTGCTAAATTCAATATCGCGCGCGGAACCTTGCGTGCCAAAAGCGCAACGTTAATGACGTTAGCACTTCCCGGCGGAACGTACCTTTATCAAGGCGAAGAACTAGGACTTCCTGAAGTGCGCGATCTTCCTGAAGATCGTCTGTCCGATCCACGTTGGAAGATGAGTGGCTATAAAGATCGTGGTCGCGATGGTTGTCGCGTTCCTCTGCCTTGGAAAACAGAGCCAACTGGTGGTTTCGGTTTCTCAACAAATGATTTGTTGGAACTCGATCAAGCTTGGTTGCCGATGAGTCCTTGGATGGGAAATTTCTCAGCCGAATCGCAAGATGGCGTTGCTGGATCAACTTTAACTATGTATCGCGAAGCTTTAGCGCTACGTAAATTAGAAGAAGGCTTAGGCGATGGTCCGATGACTTGGATTAACGCTGGAAAAGATGTCGTGGCACTTTCTCGTCCTGGTAATTTCGCTTGCTACATTAACTTTGGTGCAGCAATTGAGATACCAACTGGCGCAAAAGTTTTGATTTCCAGCGGCCCACTCGAGGGTAATTCCATTCCAACAGATACTGCAGTTTGGTTGCGGGTTAATTCCTAGTGCCAAATTCGCAAGTTCAACAGAAAGTTGTTAAGACTCTTGCGGGCGCGCAAGTTCTGAGTGGAATCGGAGTAGCAGGAACTGTTGCAGCGGGCTCACTTTTAGTTGCTTCAATTAGCAATTCAGAAACTTTGGCTGGGTTGGCGCAGACAAGTGCAGTTCTTGGCGCGGCAGCTTTAGCTTTGCCACTTGCGCGAATTACTGCAAAAGGGGGACGGCGTGCAGCGCTCTCCGTCGGATACTTCGCCGGATTCATTGGCTCGATTTTTGCAATCTGGGGTGGAACTTCAAGAAACCTAGCGCTAATGCTGATTGGAACATTTCTCGTAGGCGCTGCTTCCGCAGCTGGGTACCAAGCAAGATTTGCAGCAATAGATTTAGCAACGGATGCAACTCGAGCAAAACAACTCTCATTTGTGGTTTGGGGTTCAACAATTGGGGCTGTAGCAGGGCCAAATTTAATGCAGCCGGCAGGAAATTTTGCGGAGAATATTGGTCTTCCTCCTCTGGTTGGGCCTTACTTAATATCCGCAACTACTCTTGCGCTAGCAGCGATCGTGATTGCACTATTTTTAAAACCAGATCCATATTTGCTGGCCAATAAGAGTAATTCTCTCGACGCCAATGAGAGTTCAACTAAAGAAGCTCTCTCTCATATTTATAGAAATCCAAAAGCGCTTTTTGCTATCGCCGCAATCGCCATCGGTCATATTGCGATGGTTTCAGTAATGGTTATGACGCCAGTACATATGGCGCACGTAGACGTAACTTTAAGTGTTATTGGTTTGGTAATCAGTGTGCATGTTCTTGGAATGTACGCCTTCTCACCAATCGTTGGCTCTTTAAGTGATCGTTTAGGGCGAGTGCGTGTTATTCAAATAGGGCTTGCCATCTTGCTGCTGTCGACGCTGATTTCAGGATTGGCACAAGCAAGAGATGCATACACTCTCGGCGTTGGACTTTTTCTACTTGGACTCGGCTGGTCTTGCACTCTGATTGCTGGGTCTGCGCTGCTATCCGAAAGCGTTGAAACTTCTTTCAAAGCATCATCTCAAGGCGCTAGCGATTTGGTAATGAACCTTGCTGGTGCAAGTGGTGGCGCTCTCGCCGGTGTAATTATTGGAACCCTAAGTTATGGATGGCTTTGTTTTGCTGCTGCTGTACCTGTCGCGCTCTTAGCCGTAACCTCATTCAAATTGAAGTCAGAATCTTTATGACATTCTACGAAGAAGTCGGGGGAGAACCTTTCTTTAACGATTTTGTCGCTCAGTTCTATGCGCGCGTTTCGACTGATCCGATATTGCGGCCGATGTATCCAGAGAAAGATATGCACGGAGCAGCGCTGCGATTAAAGATGTTCCTTGAACAATATTGGGGCGGACCAACTACATATTCTGATGAGCGTGGACATCCCCGTTTGCGAATGAGACATGCCGGTTTTCATATTGATCTTGCGGCGCGAGATGCCTGGCTCGCCTGCGCAATCGGTGCTTTAGATGGAATGGAAATGACAGAGATTAATCGCAAACAGTTGCGTGAGTACCTAGAAATGGCCGCACACGGAATGGTTAACGCTTCTGAGAACCGTTCCCTATAACCAAAATTTC
>CANMCL010000090.1 GCA_947496345.1 Actinomycetota bacterium | reverse complement strand
ACAACAGGGACTGCTCCAAGGTAAACAATTCCAGTTGTGCCATCAATAGAGATGATGTCACCTTCATAAACTGTGTAGCTGCCAACGGTAAATAAATTTGCACGCTCGTCAACTGAAATTGAATCGGTGCCGCAGATAGCGGTCTTTCCCATTCCACGTGCAACAACTGCTGCGTGTGAAGTTTTGCCGCCGCGGCTAGTCAAGATTCCTTCTGCAGCAACCATTCCAACTAAATCATCTGGGCTAGTTTCTCGTCTAACTAAAATTACTTTCTTGCCTGCTTTACTCATATCAAAGGCACGTTTGGAATCAAAGACTGCTTCGCCAACCGCGGCTCCTGGTGAAGCCGGAATTCCCCGGGCTATCTCAACAAGTGTTCCTCTAGTATCAAATTGCGGAAACATAAGTGCTGCTAATTGATCGCCACTGGTGCGAGCAAGTGCTTCATCCATTGTGATGGTGCCTTCATCGACAAATTGCAGAGCAATACGAAATGCTGCTTCAGCGGTGCGCTTTCCAACGCGCGTTTGCAAGATGTATAACTTGCCACGTTCAATCGTAAATTCGATATCACACAGATCTCGATAATGTGATTCCAGCATCACCATGATCTTCTCTAACTCGCCATGAACCTTCGGCTCAAGTGCGCCAAATTCATCCAGGGACATCGGTGTGCGAATACCCGCAACCACATCTTCGCCTTGTGCTTTCTGTAGGTAATCGCCGTAAGAACCGATCTCGCCATTGGATGGATTGCGGGTAAAGGCAACGCCTGTGCCTGAATCATCACTGAGGTTTCCAAAGACCATGGATTGAATATTTACCGCAGTTCCCAAATCAGATGGAATTCGTTCGCGTCTGCGATACAGGGTTGCTCGTTCAGAGTTCCAAGATCTAAATACTGCTTCTATCGAATCAATTAAATGCTCGCGCGGATCAGTTGGAAAATCTCTCCCCGTTGCCGCTTCAATAACTTTAATGAATCCGTCAGCTAGCGCCTTTAAACCTTCAACATCTAATTCTTGCATGTTTGTATTTCCGTGCGTGGATAAAATTCGCTCTTGAACTTTATGAAACTCGTCGCCATCGACATCACAAACAATTTTTCCGTACATCTCAATAAAGCGACGATATGAATCCCAGGCAAAGCGCGCGTTGCCAGAACTATCAGCCAATGATTGTGCAACCTCTGGAGTTATTCCTACATTCAAAACAGTTTCCATCATGCCCGGCATCGAAAATTTTGCACCAGATCTGACGGATACGAGAAGAGGATTATTCACGCCACCAAAAGTTTTACCTAACTCTTTTTCTAGAGCGGATAGTGAATCGCTAATTTCTTTGCGAAGTCCCTCAGGAAATTTCCCGCTCTTTAAATATTCGCGACAAGCTGTTGTTGCAATTGTAAATCCGGGTGGAACAGGCAGACCAATGCGCACCATCTCGGCGAGGTTGGCACCTTTTCCACCTAGCAAATCTTTTTGAGACATGTCGCCGAAAGTAAATGGGTAAATATGTTGTTGCGTCACAAATATGCCTTTCCGAAAATCAATAGCTATCAAGAGAGTTAATTTCTAGCGCTTTGTTACAGCGCAAATCTACTTCTTGCATCTGATGCATGTGCAGAATTACCTGGCGCTTGCGTGTCACTGTTTTCGCGCTTTCCTGGAAATCCAAACTGGAAAGGAAAATATTTCACCTCAAGGCCCTATCGCGAGCGTGAGGTTAGCGCCTAGTATTGAAATCGGACAGGAGAATCCAATGTCATCATCTGCTTCACCAAATGCCAGCCTTACTCCTTCGATAACGCATTGGCGGGAGGCGATGAGTTCGTTGCGCGCTGGAGTTGCTGAGCGCGAGATCACGCCACAAGTTGGAATTGCTTCAGGCATTTGGGGGGCGGCTAAGAAATCTCGTTCAGAGAGCATTCACATCGGTCTCTTTTTAACTGCGATCGCTCGCGAGGGTAGTGATAAACGCAGAAGCTTTATCGTTGGAATTGATCTCTGCGTGCTTGGTTGCGCCGAATGTGCCGACGATATGCTCGAACGGATTGCTAAAGGCGTTGGTGTAAGCCGCGATCAAATCTTGTTCTCATCAAGCCATACACATGCAGTGCCAATGCCCTGCTTACACCGAGCGATAAAAGATGGTTCTGAATTAGTTCCAGCATTCAGAGAATTAATCATTGATAGGACTATTGAAGCTTGTATTGAAGCCGGATCAAAGATTGCAGATGTAGATGTAACTTGGGGATATGGTCACTGCGATTTGGCGGTAAACAGAGACCTGCCTTGTGGTGAGGTTGAAGTCGTTGCCTTTAACCCAGAAATTATTGCTGATGACACACTCACTGTCGGACGTGTATCAACACGCGACGGCAAAGTGATTGCAACAATTGCAAACTATGCCTGCCATCCAACGACGCTTGCCTGGGAGAACATGGCAATATCTCCGGATTACATTGGTATGGCGCGAAAACTTGTTGAAGCAGAAACTGGTGCTCCATTGCTATTTCTACAAGGAGCATCAGGCGAACTTTCCCCGCGCAATCAATACAGCGGTGACACCGCACTCGCCGATCGCAATGGCGCAATGCTGGGACACGCAATCATTTCAACGCTAAAGGCGATGCAATCACCTGGTTGCGGATTGAGATGGAATGGCATTGTTGAATCCGGTGCACTGCTTGGGGAATGGCACGAAGAGAAAGTTTCTGGTTCTAGTGAGGTAAAAGAATTTCGCATTGATGTTCCAGTGCGCGTTAAGGAATGGAAGAGCATCGAGGAGTTACGCGAAGAGTGGGCGGGAATAGATCCTGACGCTCTAGATGAGCGCATTAATCGTGCAACACGACTTCGCATTGGATATGAATCTGGCGCTGAGGTAAGGCATCCAGTCTGGATTTGGCAGTGGGGTGAGGCAATTTTCGTTGCTCAACCTGGTGAGGCTTACTCCTTTATTCAGACTGAATTGCGCAAACGCAACCCCGGTCGAATTATCTTCGTTGTAAACCTGACCAATGCACCAGGGCTCTTTTACTTGCCAATTCGTTCGGCCTATAACGCACCCGCCTATCAAGCTTGGCAGACTTTATTAGCGCCAGGATGTATTGAGGTTGTGACTGATTACGTTGATAATGAGATTAAGAAAATCAAATGAGAGGCGGAATGAATCGTGGTTAAAAGAGTCATACCAAAGACGAGCAGCACAGATCTGCCTCCAAAGGAGAAACTCTTCCACTATCCATTTAGTGCATCTCTGAAAGCCGGCGTTGCACAACGCAATATCGATCCACCTACAGGCATTAGAGCAGCTAGCTGGGGCGCAGCAAAGTCACACATTTCAACTGGTCTTCATCGCGATATAACTACAACGGCACTGGCAGTACTGCACGGATCGACTCCGTTATATCTAGTAACAGTTGATTGGGGTTGGTGGCAGGGAGTTAAGGATGATCTAAACATCCGTGGCAAAGTTATCGCTGGCCTTGGAATCAAAGAAGATCAACTTCAATTACACCTTACACATACTCATGCTGGCCCAAATACCGCTTGCGATGTTGCTCACCTAGAAGGTGGCGAATTACTTGCGCCGTATCATCAATTTGCGGTCGATTCGATTATCAGCGCTTGTAAAGAAGCTAAAGATGGTGCGATCGCCGCAACTCTTACTTGGGCTTACGGAAAATGCGATCTTGCGGTGAACCGCGAACTTCCTTGTGGTGAAGTAGATATCGTGGGCTTTAATCCCGGAGTAGAAGCCGATGACACACTCACCGTTGGTCGCGTCAGTAATGCTTCCGGCAAAATCATTGCAACGATAGTGAACTACGCATGCCATCCAACAACGCTGGCTTGGCAAAATACAGATGTATCGCCTGATTTTATTGGCGCTGCTCGCGAAATGGTTGAGCAAAAAACTGGTGCACCAATGCTGTTTTTGCAAGGAGCATCCGGTGACCTTGCTCCACGTGATGGTTATGTAGGAGATCACGAGATCGCCGATAAGAATGGACGCATACTTGGTTTCGCATCGCTTGCAGTATTAGAAAAGATGATTCCATCAGGTAAGGCGATGCGATTTAAGAATCGCGTTGAATCTGGAGCACTTCTTGCTGAATGGGAAGACTTTCCTTTCGATAGTTCTACATTTACAGATGCAATCCGTTTAGACATCGATGTTCCGCTACAAGATCTGCCCACCTTTGAAGAGTTAGAAGAGCGTTGGAAAGATATTGATGCTGGCGCACGCGAGACTCGTTTAGCACGCGCACGAAAGTTGCGCACTGGTTATGTTCTAGAAAATCAGCGCGCCAAGCATCCGGTCTGGATCTGGGCTTGGGGCGATGCCATCATTGTTGGACAACCTGGTGAGGCTTACTCATTCTTCCAAACCGAGCTGCGACGCAGACATCCTGATCGCGTTATCTTTGT
>CANMCL010000089.1 GCA_947496345.1 Actinomycetota bacterium | reverse complement strand
TGGAATGTCATAATTATAGAATTTGCTCGCCAGGCCGCCTCAAAGAAGAAATCATCGGTTGCTTTAACTGTTGCAATTTTTTCAAATTCAGCTGCTGAAGCCACCATTTTTCTTGCTTGAGTAGTTGTGTTAATTCCCCAGAAGCAAGGCTCCCAAAAACGACCGCGATGTTCATAACCAATACTTGCCGGAGTGCTGAATCCGCGCTGAAATCCAATAATGTCTGCAGTTGAGTTAAGAATAAAATCAGGCAGCGAGAAGATTTCGCAGTCAACATCTATCCAGAAAACTTTCTTATCCGGATTTGCGGAACAAACTTCAGCGATAAATCCAACTTTCTTACGACAAATATCTGCCCAGTCATCACCCGGATTCTTGGCGATCTCACGTAATTCATAAGGAATACCAAGTGATTCGAGGTTAGCCTTAAGTCTGTTGGCATGGCTCTTGTAATAGTCATCGCCTGTGTAAAAGGAGCACACGATTGCGTTTGTTACGACTTGATTCGCCATATCTACCTTCTTGACCTAACTACCGCTTAAGTGACGCTTCAACACGATAGATTACCGCTTATGACGGTAAATATCGTTCCGCAAACTCCAATAAATATTGTGGTTTCTGTAACTTTAGTACGAATTACCGCAATTGTAACGTCTCACAATTTAAGGAATAATTAAGAGATGCTGATAGTTGCCAAAGAGTTGATATATGCCGTCAAGGCTTTATTCACCACCAAAAGAGATCGGTTTATTCTTTTAGGGTTAGTGCTCATCGCCGCGATGATTTCCGTTTCTGAACTCGCAGTTGCAAAGTTATTCACAAATATCATCGCCTTCGAAAAAAGTGTGAGTCAAACAAATCTAATTATTTTGATTGTTGGGTTTTTCTTGTTTTTCGGAATTACCAAAGCGGGTCACTTTCTCCAACGCGTTTATAAGGTCAGATTCTTTGATAAGGCATTTAAAGCATCAAGCGCTGATGTCCCCACCGCAAAGGAGAACTGGCGCTGGTCTCTGGCTTTCGAGTTAACAAACATTCTTAGTACCATTACGCAGCTTGGCGTCGTGATACTTTTCTTCGCATATTTAAGTTGGCAATTCGCAGTTATCAACATCCTCGTCGTACTGGCAATATTTCAAGTCTATGGAAAGTTGTTTAGCAGCCAGCTTGATGCACAACGTGGCTTTGTGATCGCAAGAAAGAATAAAGAGCAGATTACGAATGCCGTGCGAATCGGAACTCGAATTAAATCTGGAGAGATCGGCATTCTTATATCCGGAATTGCAATGTTAGTTCTCCTGGGAGTCTTAATTTATCTCAGCTATATTGGCGGAATCAGTACCTCGAACACCATCGTGCTCTTCTTTGGGCTAAAAATGCAAAACTCTAATTTTTCCAATGTCTCAACTGCGTTGATGAGATTCGCCAGAGCGCGCACAAATAGCGAGTAGGAATCAGATCTAATGCAAGAGAAACTTCTTACGATTGGATATTCCACTCTTGCCGAACGCTTAAATAACATAGCCCCGCCTAAAGTGGACCTGCCGCACGACATCTTCATATCTATTCAGAATCCAAGCAATAGCAAATTCTCGCTACCAACTAACTTCGAGTTTCGTTCTGTAACAGCCAATGAAAAAGGCGTGGCAAAGAGTCGGAATAAAGTGTTGAGAAGCACAGAAACCAAATATCTGTTATTTGCAGACGACGAGATCGAATTTTTAGGTGAGGGTATCAAGTCGGCAATTTCTTATTTAGAAGCTAACCCACGCTGCGATTTAGTACTGGCGCAAGCCGTAGATAACAAAGGTCTGCTCCGCAAGTCCTACCCAAAAACCGAGGCTAAATTAACCAAGTTTAATTCAGCCAAGGCGGCAACATACGAAATGATCGTGCGAGTAGAAAGCGCAAGAAGTAAAGGCCTTGCCTTCGATGAAAACTTTGGAGCAGGTGCAGAGAACTATTTGGGTGATGAATACATATTCATTACCGATCTGCTTAAGAAAGGTGGCAGGGCGACTTTCTTGCCGCTAACGATCGCTATTCATCCGGAAGATAGTTCGGGCAGTCGCTGGGGAACAGAACCAGATTTGCGAGCTCGCGCTCGGGTATTTCAACGAGTCTTCGGTGGATCCGCACCATTGATCCGCGCTGGTTTCTATCTCAAGAATTATCGAAAGTTCGGTGGCTTTAAGAACTTTGCTAACTTCGTATTCGGGAATTATTAGTTTGCCATGACTTATGAATAGACTTAACTATGACGTCTTATAAAGTAGCAATTGTTGGCGCAGGTCCCGCCGGCTACTTTGCAGCGCAAGCGTTACAGAACTTACAAACTGACGACTTGCAATTTACGATCGATATGATCGAGCGCCTACCTACCCCTTGGGGCTTGGTTCGCAGCGGCGTTGCGCCAGATCATCCGAAGATCAAAACAGTATCGAAGGTCTTTGAGAAGGTAGCAACCGCCGGAAATTTCCGCTTATTTGGCGGAGTTGAACTCGGTACCGATATCTCAATTGAACAGCTGCAAGATATGTATGACGCCGTGGTTATTGCAACCGGTTCCGCCGTGGGCAAAAAACTAGGCATTCCAGGCGAAGAGCTACCTGGTTCGCTCTCAGCTGCAGAATTTGTCCCTTGGTATAACGCTCATCCGGATTTCCACGGCGTTGATGTGCCGCTTAATTGCGAAACCGCCGTTGTGATTGGCGCCGGCAACGTTGCAATGGATGTTGCGCGAATGTTGGCCCTTGAACCAAGTGAGTTAGACCCAACAGATACCGCAGACCATGCGATCGCCGCTCTTAAGAAATCAATAATCCGCGAGGTCGTAATTAGCGCTCGGCGCGGACCAGAGCACGCTGCATTTACCTCACCCGAGCTCCGCGAACTTCCAAAACTTGAGCACACCAATGTACTGATTAATAAATCTGATATTGAGGCCGCGATTATTCGCGCCGGAGATGCTATTGAAAAAGATACCAAAAGCAATCTTGATGCGATGCTATTGATTTCTGAGAAAGAGCTAACTAGCCACGATCGCACAATGAAATTCCAATTTTTAGCTACACCAATTGAAATAAAGGGCGCTGGCCAGGTAGAAGAAGTTGTTTTCCAAAAGACCGGAAGCGATGAAAAATTCACAATTAAATGTGGCCTTGTCATTACAGCCATTGGTTATGAAGCAGCAAGCATCCCCGGCATTCCTTACCAAAGTGGCAAAGTCGTAAACACCGATGGGCGCGTCAAAGAGAATCTTTATGTTGTCGGCTGGGCTAAGCGTGGCCCATCCGGTGTAATCGGTACCAATAAATCTGATGCATCAGAAGTTATGAAGTTATTAGTCGAGGATTTGAAGTCAGCAAAAGACATTGGTGATGTTAGTGATTTACTCAAAGATAAAAAGTTTGTTTCACAATCTCATTGGGAAGTGATTAATGCGGCAGAAGTAGCCGCTGGTGAGCCGCTTGGTAAGCCGCGGAAAAAGGCGGTTTTGCGCGAAGAATTACTAGGTTTGGGAGGCCTTTAAAAAGCCTGTACTATTCGCAGACGGGTGTTAACCTGTAATACAAGTAAATAGGCGTGCGTAGCTCAACGGATAGAGCATCTGACTACGGATCAGAAGGTTAGGGGTTCGAATCCCTTCGCGCGCACGAGATGAGCCTTTCGGTGCCTTTCACACCGGAAGGCTTTTCTTTTTATTGTCTTCAAAAAGAGATAACGTGAGACACATGAGCAAAGTCTTTTTATTCGTTGAAGTAAATGTAAAGCCTGGCCAATTTGATGAGTTCGTTTCAAAACTCAAGAGCCATATCGCAGTAATCCGCACCGAAGCAGGGTGCGAATTTATTGATATCTATCGGGACACCCAGAAACCCGATGTAGTTAATGTCTGGGAGATCTGGAGTGATCGCCCGTCGTGGGATGCGCACATGGTTAATGAGAACAGCAAAGCCTGGCAGGCGATCGGACCAAATTATGTATTTGGCGAAACGATCACAGTTATGGATGCGCTTTAAAGAGAGGCAATACCTTTTTCGCAAGCGATACTTGCGGCAATTCCGTCATCAACAGTGGCTAAGTTTGGATTTGCAACGCCATCTTTAATTGAGGCAACCCAAGCGCGTAATTCGCCGATGTAAGCATCTGTGAAGCGACCGATCCAGTTATCGTGAAGGCGTCCGGCTTTGCGAGCAGGAAGTTCAAATCCGAAGCTGATCGTTAGATCTCCGAGGTTATTTAGTTCTAGCGAACCATTTTGCATCAAAACTTCTACGCGAACGTCATATCCATAAGTGCTATTTGCGCAGTTATCGACTGTCATTAATACACCTGATTCAGTGTGGGAAATAATGCTGATCACATCGTGAATATCCGGAACAGCGTGCGTGGTCTTCTTGGCGTAGGCCACAGAAACAGTGGTGAATTCTTCTTCTAGTAACCAACGCGCAATATCGAATTCGTGAACAGC
>CANMCL010000088.1 GCA_947496345.1 Actinomycetota bacterium | reverse complement strand
AGAAGGTACGGTGCTCCAACGACGGCCTACGAGGCTTATAGAGAGCCTGTGGGCGGAGGATGGAACCGCTCTGGTTGTGCAGGGATAACTTTATCCGAACATCTGTTCGAAAGGTATCAGGCTGGACTGACAACGCCTTTGAGCGTGTCGCGTGGGAAGATTCCGAGGTGTTGATCCTGCTCCCGCCTTCTGAGAAGAAGAATCCCACCGTTAAGCCAACACCTGCGATCAACGTCTACACGGGAGTTCTCTATCAGGCCCTGGAATGGGCCAGTCTTTCTGCCGCTGCCAAGAAACGGGGAGCGAGCGCGGTTGTGATCATCTCCGCGAAGTACGGGGCGGTTCGCCCTGATCAGCTCATTGAAAGCTACAAGGAAAAAATCGATAACAGCGCAATGCGTGGGCCGGTATCTGCGATTTTAGATCCAATCAAGACCCCGCTAATTGTAGATTGCCGATCATCAACCTATAAAACGGTTTGGCACTCCCCCGTGGAAAAGACTGTCGAAGTTCGCGTCTCAACGGTGGTTGATGGCGTGCGCACTGTGGTCACGCATATGTCAAAGAAGACGCGCGGTGAGATAACGAGATGGCTTCTGCAATCACGTTCGCTGCCCAAGACTCCAGAAGACTTGTATGCAATTGTTTCGGAAAAATACCCTTGTGCGCTTACCCCAAGTGATGGTGTTGCGCCGTGGATTCTGGAAGTTATTGCAGTTTAGTTGATTGCACTCGCTAGTTAATTTCTTGCTAAATATCCCCAAGCTAAGCTGGCGGCAATGGCTACCCAAATTTGATATGGAACAAGCAGCAGCCCCATTGCTAGCGAAGCTCTAAAGGTTAGAAGAAGCATTGGGAGCGTTAAAAGCGCCGCAGAAGTTAAAGCTAGCGATGCATATAAGAAATTATGCGGAACATAGAATTGATAAGCCCAAGTTAGCGCAGCGGCAATACTCAACCCAAAGAACGCGAGCCAAGTTACATTCTCAAATCGAGTTAAAGTCCTTGATACTTGATATGAGGCAATGCCAAGAACTGCGAAGTTATAAGGCCAAATCAATCCGATAAAGGCGCTGGGTGGCTGCCACGATGGACGATTCAGTGTTGAATACCAGCCCGGTGAGGAAGAGACCCAAATTCCGGAACCGAAGGCGTAGATAAAGACGAAGAGAATTCCAATTACTGCGGCAATCAATTTGAAATCCATAGCAAGAATCTAGCGGAAGTAGATAGCGCCCGTCCGATTTAAAGCTTATGGAGTTTAAGTTTTATTCCTAGCCAACTTCCGATAAAGACCGTTACGAAGAAAACCCATCCAGAGAGCGCAAATGATTGTGTGCCTGATAGCAAAACTCCAACTGTGCAGCCGAGCGCGATCATTGAACTCCAGCCCAGAAGCACGCCACCGAGCAGCGCCGTTAGCCCATTGCGCAAAGTAATCTGCTGAAATTTAAAGCGGTTTCCGGTCAGTGCGGCGGCAAATGAGGCAAGAACTATTCCAAGAATGAGCCAGCCATTATTTACAATCGTGTCAGAAACGATGGCCACACATCCCGCCATTAGATCTAAGCCATCTAAGTTTTGTGGAATCCAACTCTTGCCTTCAAAGTAAGTGCGTGATGTTGTACTTATCTGCCTGGTCACGCCAAGAGGTTCAATACGAAGATAGGCAAAGGTTCCGATAACGCCAAATATCGCGCCAGTTGTTAATGGGCGCCAGCGATTGACAAAGAGAGATTGGCGCAGTGTCGCAACGGTGATTTTCTCCGGAACAGGATTTGCAATTGGCGTTGAATTCTTGCCCCACTTTATGGCGATAATCGCAATTATTGAAAGCACTAGAAGAGTTAGGACAAGTGCTCCGGCATAACCTAATTTATGTGGAAACCAAGTAGTAGGCGCATCACTAATTGACTTTGAGTAAAGCAGGTTCCAGCTTTTAAAACCTAAACCAAAGCCAACAAGGGAACCAAGAAGTGCTGGGTAGGCGCGCAGTGAACCTTGGCCGATGCGATATAAATGTCCGCTGATGCAAGCACCCGAAAGTGCCATTCCAACTCCGAATGCCAATCCCGCGACAACTAGCGCAAGACTTACAGGACCAATGTGAGCACCTGGTGGCAGTGATCCGGAGCTCGTGTCTGGTAAGAATTGTCCAAAAACAATTGCATATCCAATTGCGCCAACTGCTATTGCGCTAATGATGGATAAGAATGGCGTTGTATCTCGATCTTCAATGGCATCGCGAAAAATACAGAAGAAGCAAAATCTGCCGCGTTCAAATGCAATACCGAGTGCACTTCCAATCAGAAGTGAGAGAGCGGCGTTAGCCCCGGCTCCCTCTTTGCCACTTAAGAAATAGGCAGTTGCCAGTAAAAGCGAAATGATTGCGCCGGCGGCGATAGTGCGAAGCGTGTCCGCTTTACCCCAGATAGGAGCCTCAACAGAGGTTCCGCTATTTGCGGAACCTCTGCCAAAGTTAGTATCTGCGCTAATTATGCAGCTCCCCAAATAGTTCCTGATGGATTGCTAATTGGATTACCAACGCTGTTGCCGTATTCAGTCCAAGAACCGTCATAGTTCTTAACTTCATATCCGAGAATCTCGCTGAGAACGAACCAAGTAAGCGATGAACGCTCACCGATACGGCAGTAAGTGATGATGGTTTTCTTGCCATCAATACCTTTATCAGAATAGAGCTTCTTCAGGTCTGCCACAGATTTGAAGGTTCCATCAGCGTTAACATTCTGTCCCCAAGGAACATTTACGGCTCCAGGAATATGTCCTGCGCGAATTGCAAGCTCTTGGAAACCAGCAGGTGCGAATATCTTCCCACTGTATTCATCTGCAGAACGAATATCGACGATATCTACTGTTCCTTTTTTGCGAACTGCCGGCAAGACATCGTTATTGAGCGTTGCGCGGACGGATCGATCTGCTGGCTTAGCAACGAAATTTCCAACCTTTGGAGATGGGACAACGCTGGTAAATGCTCGACCATCTTTCTCCCACTTAACGCGGCCACCATCAACGAGGCGGACATCTTCAATTCCATAAGTGTTAAAGATCCACGCACCCCATGCAGCAAACCAGTTGTTCTTATCGCCATAGAGCACAACTGTTGAGTTCTTATTGATACCCGCAGCGCGAGCCAACTTCTCAAAACGTGCACGCGAGACTATGTCGCGATTTACTACTTCGACTAGATCTGTGTACCAGTTGAACTTAACTGCATTCTTAATGTGGCCTCTTTCGTACAAGCCAGCCTCGGTACTAACTTCAATGATCTTAACATCGGGATTATCTAGATTCTTTTCTAGCCAGTCAGTTTGCACAACTGCGCGTGCCAAGTTCTTTGGAGCAGCTGTCGATGGCGCGACCGATATACCCGCAACTAGCCCCACGCTTATTGCCGCAACAATTAGCGAATTTTTTCTCTTTATCTTGCTTTTTAACATAATTCTCTCCTGTTTGTAGTTAAATTAAATTGGTTTAAAAGTAAAGGTAAAAATCTAAGAAAGGCGCTGCAAAAAATCAGCAGGCAGAAGTGTTTACGCGACAGAAATCAATAACTCGGCGCTTAGTAAACATAGGCAGAAATATAAAGAGTCAGGCCCTGGTTTGCAACACGCCAATTACTTGCAACTGCGTTTTATCGGTATTTAGTAGTTTCGTTTGGGTAAGCAGCACATACCGCACGCCAAATATCACTTGCTTCTAGACCTAATTGCAGAGCTTCATCAACGCTCTTACTTCCTAATTCAGTAATTGCGATGTCTTTGCAGAAAGAAGGTGCCCATTCAGCGCCGAAAGATAGAGTTAAACGTTCCCGCAAATCAGAAATACGCATTTAAAATTTAGAAGAGGGTGCGATCGACAAGAAGTTCGGCTTGTTCGCGTGATTGTTTTGCACTTAGCGGCTGCATTACCTGCCCAATTAGCCAGCGCATGGCAACTCCAGTGCCGGCCTCAGATTTGGTGGCGCTGTATAAGCAACGGGCAATTTCAAGATAAAGCGGATGGTCAGCGTGGGCAAGAGCGCTAGTCAGTGCGCTTTGATCGTGTATGCGCATTGCAGCGAGAGCGGAATCAGAGGAAATATAGATTGAGAGTTTTTCCAGGGCATCGGCTGGCGTTCCAGCTTTATTGGCAAACTCGATCATGTATTCCACTTCTGCCGTAATCAAGGCAGATATAACAGCGTTCTTATCGCGATAGTGGTTATATAAAGTTGCGCGGGAAACTTCAGATGCATCAGCGATTTCAATCATCGAAATGTTAGATAAACCAGATTGGGAAATTAAAGTTTTTGTACCCTCGAGAATTGCGCTCTCTGTTCGGCGATGCGTCGCGCCTTGAGTTGCGTACTTAGGCTGCGTCGACAACGGACAACTTCGCGCTCTCAAGAACTTTTAGTTCAGTTGAGACGTTTGCGATCACTGTAGAAAGTGTTAAGCCAAGTGCTTCGCAGATTGCATT
>CANMCL010000087.1 GCA_947496345.1 Actinomycetota bacterium | reverse complement strand
CAAGGTTTCTCGTGTGGCCCGACTCCGACTACGGGAAAGAATTCTCCTGGTCCAATCGTGGCAGGTGTATTCATTTCCATATGCGCACTCTAAACTTAATAAGGGTTAAACGCTAGAAAGGGCTAAAAATATGGAGACTGTATTTCTCATCGCCTACATCGTGCATATGTTGGCGATAGTCGGAATCCTCGGGTTGTTGCTACATCAGTGGAATAAGAGCCCTCGTAAACTTTCACCAGGAGTCTTACATAGCGCCGCAACTGCTCTGGTAGCTGGGTTAGTAATGGTTGGAACTTATGCTTCAGCGAAACCAGATGAAACCCTCAATCACACCAAAGTTGGTATAAAACTTGTGATTGTTCTAGTAATTCTTGTAATAAGTTATTTAAATCTTAAAAAACCAGAGTTAAAGAAGAATATCTGGCTCACTCTAATTGGGTTAACTCTCCTCAATATCATTATTGCAACTGCCCGGATTTAATCAGCCCCGATGAAAAAGCTCTTGGGGCTAAGCGCTGCCATTCTGTCGGCGAGTATTTTCGCAACCTCAACTGCTTCAGCATTCGATCCCGCAAGTGCAGCAACTGTATTTGCGCGTATGGCAGCTTCTCCAACACTGAGCAATCCTTCAGTATCGCTAATTGATGTGAGCACAGGAGAAGTAGTTTTTGAATCTAATGCCAACTCGCAACGTAAACCGGCATCACTGATGAAGCTGCTATCAGCTTCAGCCACGTTGCGTTATTTAGATCCCGCCAAAGCCTTTGCCACATCGTTAGCGCTAGGACCGACACCTGACTCAATAGTCATTGATGGTGAGTACGACCCTTGGATATCGATGAATAGTAAAGAAGCGATAAAAATGAAGCGGACGTCTTTTTATGCGCTAGCCTCAAAGAGTTTGGGCGTTATTGCACAGAGATCAGGCGAACCAGTAAAGAAATTGCAGGTTTACTACAACGACCTATATTCCAAAGATGTGGCGAATTTTAAAGCTTATTATAAAAAACGAGGAGTAAAAGCCACCATTATTAGTGTCAGTGATTCAAAGGCGAAATCACTCGCTACCGAGCAGATTTTCTATTCCACTTCGCCAACCGTTAAAGAAATAATGAATTGGTTCTTAGTATGGAGCGACAACATAGTTTCAGAGCGAATGGCGAGATTGGCTGCAAAGGCTGCCGGTAATGACTTTAATGAAAAAGGCGTTGCAAAAACCTTCGATAAAGTACTTACCGAATTAGGCATTAATCCTTCAAGAATCATCATCAAAGATGCAAGCGGACTGTCAAAAGAAAATAAGTTAACTGCCAACATTTTGTCACAACTTTTATACAAAATTCATTCAGATCCTGTGTATTCTCAATTAATAGGTGGACTGCCAGTGAGTGGGAAAACGGGAACGCTAAGCAAGCGCTATATCGAATCTGCACCACAAGCGGTCGGTTTAGTAAAAGCAAAGACAGGAACACTTTCAGGAACTGTCAGTTTGGCGGGCTATGTTCAATCAGGTGATCGCGAATATGCCTTTACGATCATCGCCGACCAAATCGGACGGACCAATGCCGCCAGTGAGCGAGCACGAAAAACCCTAGATATTTACTTAGGCAAGATTGCCGCGCCCCTGATGTTGCCTATTATCGAAACTGCAACAGCGATTATTGGTTAGCAAAAACCTTAATTGATCCGCCGTAACAAGCTACCCAAGTTCGAGAATTTACAGATTCGTAAGTAACGCCGATTGGTTCAGCGCAAACTTTGATGTTCTGCAGGACTTTCATATCTGAAGTTCTAACTTTGGAGAGAGTTCCGCTGCGAAAGTTAACAACGAAAAGTGCAGAACCATCCGATGAAATTGCCAAACTGCGTGCAGATTTTCCGGTCGCTACCGTCTTGATGGCCTTATTGGTTGTTAAATCCCAAGCGATTACCTTGCCAGAGATATTTAGGGTCGCGTAAAGAGTGGAGTTGTCGGGAGATAATTCAATTGCCCTTGGATTTGAACCAATAGGAATGTACTCAACAGAGAAATCTTCAAGATTTATCCGATGAATTCGGTTGCCACCCATTTCGGCTACGTAAGCAAATTTACTATCGCTGGAGATTGAAATACCACGCGGATAGCGTCCAATCTTGATTGATTTAATAGTCTTCTGAGTTTCAATTGAAATTATGGTCACCGTATATGAACACCAATTCGAAACCAGAATGTACTTATTATCGGGCGATACTTTGACAACCTTTGGTACAGATCCGACCGGATAAACAGCATCGATTTTGTTATTGGCTAGATTTATTCGAGATAAATAACTTGAATCGTAACCTGATGCCGGAGAGCAAGTGTCGTGACCTTCTTTATTAAACCCTTTGCCATACATCGCATAATTTGTGAAGTACAAGTATTTTCCATCTGGTGAATAGGCACCTTCTACCGGCGCACCTTTATATATTCCAGAATAATTCTTGTATCCAAACTTTGACAATTCCACCGAGTCAGGAACCGTACTTTTAAGCTCCAGGGTTTCTGCATCATAAATAGTGACGCTATGGCGATACATCATGTTATGCGCGCTGACCAAGCCATCACCGGAAGCTTGAACAGATTTAGGGGCAATCGCACCAGTAATTGTTTTGATAAGTTTTAAAGTGGTTTGATCAGTTGTCGTGCTTGCACTGACCGGAATTGAAGCAATTACAAATAAAGAGGTAAAGAGAAAACCCACCCACTTTAACTTCATAGTGAGTGAGTTTACCTTTATAAATTAGTGGTCGTCTTCGTCCTCATCTTCGTCATCTTCGTCGTCATCATCTTCGTCGTCGTCGTCATCATCTCCACCGCCGGTTGGCATAGAAGCGATAGATGGTTGCTGTGGAGCATTTGGCTGGATAACGGAAGTCGAATTAGGCGCTGAAGTTGAAATATCTGGAGATATCGCGCTCGTTGCAGCAGGTGCTGAAGCGGTAGAAAGGTTTATTCCTTGCTCTGATGAGATAGCAGGCGTTTCCGCTCCACTTTGCGCGACGAGTGCACCGAGGCCAACGATCGACACGGCGGCGGCAAGTACTAGCGCAGGAAGCGCGCGAGCTGATTTCTTAACTTGCGGTGCAGAATCAGTTTCCGCAAGATGGATCCATTCGGGCTTATTTGGAGGTGTCATTTGTCATATCCCTTTCTTCATTACGCACGATAGGTGAGCATCCTTAGAGAAGAGTGAGAACACCACTCATTAATGCTGAGTAATCTTGCCCTGTGCGCACCGATTCACACGTAACTCTCTCCGCAAAAGTCCGGGGATATGTAGACCTAATGAAATTGCGTGTAGTTGAACTGCTATTGGTTTCAACGCTTCCAGCGATGGTCTTAGCCGAAGGTGGATTGCCTTCTCTTTCATTAACAATCGCAACTTTAATTGGTGGAACATTAGCCGCCGGAAGTGCGAATGCATTTAATATGGTGATCGAATCTGAATCCGATAAGTTAATGAAACGAACTGCAAAGCGTCCGCTCGCAACTGGCGTTTTGAATAAAACTGAGGCAACTCTTTTTGCCACATTCATTGGGTTGCTATCGTTAACCATATTTCAAATCTTTACGACTTCGCTTGCAACTTTATTAACATTTATTGCAATCGCTTTTTATGTCCTTGTTTACACAATCGCACTAAAGAGAAGGACCCCGCAAAACATTGTCTGGGGAGGCGCCGCCGGTTGCATGCCGGCACTAATTGGTTGGGCCGCAGTTACGAACACGCTATCGGTCACTGCGTGGTCTTTCTTTTTAGTAATTTTCTTCTGGACACCACCGCATTTCTGGGCGCTGGCAATCAAATATAAAGATGACTATGCCGCAGCAGGAATTCCAATGTTGCCAGTCGTAGCCAGCAAGACTCATTTACTTCGCCAGATGTGGGTGTACACGATTGCGATGATCGCATCTTCGGTTGCCTTATTTATAAATGCAGATCTGCAATTGTGGGCACAAGCGCTAAATGTGATTTTAGGGGTTGTATTTGCCTGGCAGCTTCGCGGCCTCGATGAGAAATCCGAAAATTACGAAAAGACCGCAGGAAAGATTTTTAATTGGTCAATAAGTTATTTAAGCCTGTTATCTGTATTGCTAGTTGCTGCTCAGTTGTTAAAGGCTTGAGTTAAGTCTTTAATCAAATCGTCGACGTGTTCTAGCCCAACTGATAGACGCAACACTGAAGGCGTAATTCCCATCTCTGCCTGAACTTCTGGCGATAGGCGACGGTGAGTTGTCGACGCTGGGTGAGTTATGAGGGACTTACTGTCGCCCAAGTTATTAGAGATATCGATAATTCGCAGGGCATCCATAAATTTGAAAGCATCTTTCTGATTGCCCACAAATTCAATGCCAATAGTGCTTCCTCCGCCACTCATCTGCTTCTGCGCAATTGCATAATCAGGATGAGACTTAAGCCCCGGATATTTCACCGTTTTTATTTCCTTACGAGTAAGAAAGAATTCAGCGATGGCTTGTGCGTTTTGGCACATTCTTTCTACGCGCAAC
>CANMCL010000086.1 GCA_947496345.1 Actinomycetota bacterium | reverse complement strand
ATCTCTGCTAAAGACTTGTTATTGCCATGGACTTCAATCTTCGCTGGATCAATACCGCCAGATAGGGCTACCGCTAACTCTCCCCCAGTGCAGACATCAATTCCGATTCCACAATCTTTGATCCATTTTGCAACTGCAACCGAGATAAATGCTTTGGCCGCGTAGTAAACAGTTCCGGCGTGAGACCCAAACTCATCGCGCAGCGCGTTATTCCATCCGATTGCGCGTTCACGGAAATCTGCTTCATCGATAAAGAAGGCTGGTGTGCCAAAATCTTTCGCTAACTGCGACGCTGATATTCCAGACAGGTGTAGTTCACCATTAGTAATTGAGATATTTCTCGACCACATGGCTTACATCCTTTCTGGCGCATTGACGCCCAGCAACTCAAGACCATTCTTCAGTACTTGCAGAGTTGCTGCACATAAATTAACTCGTGCGCTGTGAAGCGATGTAATTGGCTCATCGCCCATAGGAAGCACGCGGCAATCAGCATAGAAACCGTGATAAACCCCGGCTAACTCCTCGAGATAGCGTGCCACCCTGTGCGGTTCACGCAGTTCGGCAGAGCCGGCAACGACTCTTGGAAATTCGGCAAGAGATCCTAAAAGTTCATTTTCGCGATCGTGATTAAGTTGTGCGGGATCAAAGTTTTCTAGCCCTGATGGAATCTTTAGCTCTGCGGCATTGCGCAAGACTGCAGCAATTCGCGCGTGCGCATACTGCACGTAATAAACCGGATTCTCATTAGTGTTTCGCTTTAGGACATCGATATCCATCACCATTGGTGTATCAACTGGATAGCGAATTAGCGTGTAACGGGCTGCATCGACGCCAACTTTTTCAACTAACTCTTCCAAGGTAATGATTGTGCCGGCGCGCTTAGAGAGTTTTACCTCTTCCCCGCCTTCCATGATCTTTACAAGTTGCCCAATCAAAATTTCAATGTTGTATTCGGGATTATCACCAGCGCAGGCAGAAATAGCCTTTAAGCGATGGATGTAGCCATGATGATCCGCACCCAACATGTAGATGCAGATATCAAAACCGCGTTCGCGCTTATTTATGTAATAAGCAGTATCAGATGAGAAGTAAGTTAAATCTCCATTAGCTTTTACCAGAACGCGATCTTTGTCATCGCCGAAGTCAGTTGTGCGCAGCCAGGTTGCACCATCAACTTCAAAGACGTGTCCCTGTTTGCGCAACTTTCCTAAACCGTGTTCGACACTTCCGCCATCGTGTAAAGACCGCTCAGAAAACCAAATATCAAAATTAGTTCTAAAGGTTTCGAGCACTCGCTGCTGATCCTTTAGTTGTAGTTGATATGCCGATTCACGAAAAGCAATTAACCGATCACCTGCTGGCAGATCGGTAATCTTTGGATTTTGCGCTACAACCGATTTGGCTAAATCGCTGATGTATTCGCCTTTGTATCCATCTTCTGGAATTGCTTCGCCAAGCGCCGCCGCTTGCACAGATTGTCCAAAGAGATCCATCTGGTTACCACGATCATTAATATAAAACTCACGAGTTACTGTCGCACCTGCTGCACTGAGCACGCGACCGAGCGCATCACCTACTGCAGCCCAACGGGTGTGACCCAAGTGCAGTGGTCCTGTTGGGTTTGCGCTAATGAATTCCAGATTTATCTTCACGCCGGCTAAAGCGCTGCCTTTGCCATAACCACTTTCTGCGTTCAATATCGTGCGAACTAAATCCGCTTGACTCGCGCGATTTAAAGTAATGTTGATAAATCCAGGGCCAGCGATTTCTACTGTGGCAACTTCAGGAAGTGTCTCTAAATCTTTCTTTAAAAGCTCTGCAACTTCTCGCGGATTCTTTCCGGCGGGTTTGGCTAATTGAAGTGCGATAGAAGATGCGTAATCTCCGTGATCGCGATTCTTAGGCCGCTCCAGCGGAATATTGGCTGGTACCGATCCGATCAAATCCCCGCGTTCAATCGCGCGCGCGATCGCACCCTGAATCTGGGCTGCTAGTAGATCGGAATGCGAACTCATCAGGCAAGGTTACCCCAGCGGCAATTTTGCATAAGCAGGACTTACCTCTAACCTATGAACCAGTACGTAAGAAATTTTTTAATTTCTCTAGACGCTCCAGCGGGAGTGGTGAAATGGCAGACACGCAAGTCTTAGGAACTTGTGCTCCGGCGTGCGGGTTCAAGTCCCGCCTCCCGCACCAGCAGGTTAATATTTAATTATGGCTAAAGCATCGCGCGCAAAGATAAAGATGACACAAGCCAAGATAGCGCGTGAAGCAGCTGCTCGTCGTGAAGCTAAGCGAGAATCAAAATACTCAGTAACTCGCGATGAAGTTGATTTAGATGCCTACGCCGCTGTCGATGGCGCCTGGGTGGAACTTGGATTATCGGCACCTGCGCGTAGAGCGCTAATTGATGAAGGACTTTATAAGGTCAGCGATTTAAGAAAGTACTCATTAGATGCCATTAAAGATCTGCATGGCATGGGTCCAAATGCGATTCGTATCTTGATTACCGCAATGAAGAAAAGTGATATCTCATTCAGGAATTAAACTTGCGGAAATAACTAGAAGTCGACTAAGCGTAACTGGCTATTTAGTTGGTAATTGCCCAGATCACTAGCGCAGTACCTGCAATTGCGAGGAGCGCCATAACTTCGCGGCGAGCCAGCAGGCTGTGTGATCCTTTTAGAAAGGTAATTAGTAGCATCGCTATTCCCGGAATTATGATCGTGAGGGAGTTGTTAAAGACTTGATCTTTTCCGGTTTGATAGCGCAGATTGATAAGTCCAATTGCCAGTAGCAAATAACTGGCCATACGGTAATTGTTTAGTGCGTACTTGCTTATTTTTGCTGATGTCATATGCCTATCCTACAAAGATTAAAGGGGCGCCGGTTTCCCGACGCCCCTTTACCTTTAACTATTTATAAGACGATTAGTGATCGTCCTTCATTCCTTCTGCGTGTGACTTCATGCGTGCGATCTTCAAAATTGTTAGACCGAATACGCACTTTGCCAATACGTCAGCGACTGTGTAACCAACCTGTACGCCAACGAATTGCTCAGCTGAAGCCATACCTTCGCCCATACCAAGGATGTATGAGATTGGGTAAACGCCCCATGTCGCGATCAAAAGGAGACGCAAGCGACCGATGGTTGCTGCAACGCCTTCTGGCTGGCGATCAAGTGACTTACCAAGCTCTACGAACAAGACATAGAGGATGTATAGGAATGGAAGTGTTGAAAGAACACCGTATAGAACCTGTGTGTTCTGATCGTTTGAGATTTCACCTGGGTAACCAAGTGCGATCATTGCAGCTGATGCTGGAACAAGGCGCATGATTAGTGAGCGTGAAACTTCCTTTGCAAGTGCAAGCACTGCAATAACTTCAACCAGAAGTAGAGGAACAGTTAGTAGCCAGTCAACATAACGGTATGCCTCGTTAAATGAACCCTGGTCTCCAGAAATGTTAACTGTCATTCCTTCAGATGATTCTGAGAATGAGTTAAAGATTCTCCAGTAGTGGTAGCCAGCAATGAATGTAACCATTGATGACATTACGAGAGCATTGCGGTACTTAGGCAGTACGCGAGCCTGTGAAACTAGAGTGTAAACAGTGCAAGCTAGCATTGAAACTAGTCCAAACGAGAATACGTTATAGACCAAGTTCCATTGATTTGAATCGAGTTTCATATGAATAAGCCTCCGTGGGGTGCTTAATACTTTAAGGACCAGGCGGCCCATAAAGCCGGATGAAGGCGATGAAATCCTCGAGGAACCTCATTGACCTCAACCAGTGAGAATTATTGTGAACCTTTTGCAAAGAATTTGCACTATACCCAGGGGGTATTTTCAGGTTTTTTTCGGGATATTCGGAGAATTCACGCTCATTCTGGGGCTATCACCCTAATTAAATACCCCGATCCGAGGCTTGGGCAGTCCATGCGCCGTACAGTTGAAGTATGAGTAAGGAATCGAGCGAGCGCGAAAAGTTAGCCGCAGCGGTTCCACCAAAGTTGCGCGGCTGGTTTCACTTAGGTGCGACCCCTGTGGTCATCATCGCTTCACTCGTTCTCTTTATCTTAAGTAAGAGTTCGCTTAAATTCGCCGTTGCCCTTTATTCGATCAGCGCAATTATGCTCTTTAGCGTCTCTGCTATTTATCACCGCGTTCCTTGGTCACCTGAAAAGAAGAAGATCTGGCGCCGATGGGATCACGCCAATATAAATTTATTGATTGCAGGTTCTTACACGCCTTTCGCTGTTGCCTTATTGCACGGTAATGATCGAACAATTTTGTTATCTGTTGTTTGGGTAGGCGCTTTAGCTGGAGTTGCCATTCGCATCTTTTGGATTAACGCCCCCCGCTGGTTATATGTCGCAAACTATTTGCTTCTAGGCTGGGTAGCTATCGCCTACACACCGCAGCTCTATAAAGAAGGCGGATTCTGGGTCTTGATCCCAATCATTATTGGTGGCCTCTTATATTCAGTCGGCGCCATTTTCTACGCTTTGAAGAAACCTGGGCGCAATGCCAAATACTTCGGTTTCCACGAGTTATTCCATATCTTCGTGCTCGCAGCGTGGATTT
>CANMCL010000085.1 GCA_947496345.1 Actinomycetota bacterium | reverse complement strand
AACTTCTTTCGGCGCACCTTCTAATTTATAAACAACGGTTCCAATTTCAGGTCCAAAAATTGATTCATAGCCCGTCTCCTCTTGAATCTCGCGGTAACCGGCGGAGATATGAGACTCACCAGGTTCTACTTTTCCTTTTGGTAGCGACCAGTCGTCATATCTCGGGCGATGAATTACTGCAATTTCTAATTCGTTGTCACTCGCCTTACGCCATAAGACAGCACCTGCTGCTTGAATCATCGGGGTTGCGTTCTCTTTAGCCATTATGCGCTTTCTTATATCGCTTGATGTATATGCTCTGCAAATCTTGCAGAGGTTCACCAGCAGCGTTCTTTGCTACGCGTTTCCACTTCTCTTTAGATTGATGCCAACTAACTATTTCATCGCTAAGCGAGAGATCAAATATCTCCTGTAGGGATGACTTATGTACAGAGCGCTCGATACGTACCAAACTCTCTACGCGTCGATCAAGATTGCGGTGCATTAAGTCAGCGCTACCGACCCAGTACTCATCTTCTCCACCATTTACAAAGTGATAGATGCGCGAATGTTCTAGGAATCGACCGAGAATTGAGCGCACTGTGATGTTTTCAGATAGACCAGGTATACCGGGCTTGAGCGAACAAATTCCGCGAATTACTAAGTCAACTTTTACGCCGGCTTGTGATGCCTCATAAAGGGATTCCACAAATTCTTCGTCAAGTAAAGAATTCAATTTAATCTGGATTCCAGATGGTTTACCTGCTTTAGCGTTAGATATTTCTAGCGCAATTTTCTCTAACAACCCAGTTCGTAAGGTGCGCGGTGCTACCAAGAGACGCGAATAAGTCGAGTGCGGTGCAAAGCCTGAGAGTTGATTAAATAGCTTTGTTAAATCTTCCGTTAGTAAAGGATCGGCGCTTAACAAACCTAAATCTTCATAGAAGCGAGCGGTCTTCGGGTTGTAATTTCCCGTTCCCATGTGGCAATAAAGTCGTAAGCCTTGTGCCTCATCGCGCACGACCAAAGAAATCTTGGCGTGTGTTTTTAACCCCATCAAACCGTAAACAACGTGTACGCCGGCAGCTTCGAGTTTGCGTGCCCAACGCACATTGGCTTGCTCATCAAATCTGGCACGAATTTCAATAACCGCAAGAACTTGTTTACCTGCTTCAGCAGCTTCGATCAACGCTTCAATAATTGGTGAATCACCTGAGGTCCGATAAAGGGTTTGCTTGATCGCCAAGACATTGGGATCTTGGGCGGCGTGCTGTAAAAACTGCACAACAGATGAGGTAAATGACTCATATGGATGGTGAAGCAAAATCTCACCTTGGCGAATGGCCGCAAAGAACAAGTCGGGCTCTTCTGAATCGACTTCGCGGAGAGCTGCCACAGTGCGAGATCGAAAAGCTGGATATTTAAGTTTTGGTAGATCTAAGTCAGCGATCTTTGTAAGGTCGGTAAGGTCAAGAGGCGCTGGCAGAGATAAAACATTTGCTGGGTTGATATCTAACTCGTTACATAAAGTATTTAAGAGATGTTGGTCAATGCCTTCTTCTATTTCGAGGCGAACTGGTGGACCAAAGCGTCTGCGAGCCAACTCTTGTTCTAGCGAGTTTAGTAAATCTTCAGAATCTTCTTCTTCGAGCTCAATATCTTGATTACGCGTAACACGGAATGTGTAGTGATCCTGAATCAACATTCCAGGAAAGAGTTCTTGAAGATGAATCGCTATCAACTCTTCTAGTGGCAGAAAACGTTTGCTATGCGTCGCAGGACTCACTGCAATTAATCGAGAAAGAATTGGTGGAACTTTAACTCTTGCGAAGTATTCTTCAGAACTCTTGGGGTTCTTAACGATCACCGCTAAATTAAGAGATAACCCTGAAATATATGGGAATGGGTGTGATGGGTCGACCGCCAACGGTGTTAAAACTGGGAATATACGGTCGCTAAAAATGCGAGAGACGTAACTTCGCTCATCATCACTTAAATCATCCCAATGAATAATCTCAATATCGTGAGTTTTAAGTTCTGGAGAAATTACTTTCTTAAATAATTTGGCATGTCTTTGAGTTAACTCACGTACGCGAACCGAAATTGCCTCAATTAATTCTGCGGGAGTGTAGCCAGCAGAGTTAACTAAATTAGGGTTTGTCTCTATTTTTCCAAGAACAGATGCCACGCGCACCATATAGAACTCATCTAAGTTCGAAGCAAAGATCGTTAAGAATCGGACGCGCTCCAATAAAGGAATGGATTCGTCTTCAGCTAATTCCAAGACGCGCTCGTTAAAGGAGAGCCAACTGATCTCCCGATCGATCAGATGAACAGCATCAGGCATAGGTTCATCATCTCTCTTTTAGGTGAATTTCACGTAATCGCGATGTGTACAGGCGTTAAACAGGCCAGCTCGTAGGCGTTGGATACTTTGCGACACGGCCATCTCCCGAAGATTTACCGCGGAGGCGGCGCCAAATCCAAGGGAGTGCAAAGGTGAAGAACCAAATCGCCGAAATCAAGCGCTTCTTAATCCAAGGTGTTGGCTGCGCCGGAGGCAATGGAATCCGCCAACTTGGATCAAATTGATATCCCAACTTTTCTAAGAGCGCTTGTGCAACTCGGTTATGCCCTTCAGCATTTAAATGCAAACGATCAAAGGCAAGGAATCTATTGTCACTAAAGAAGCTTTCATTGTTCGCATCATTAACGATTGCACCAACTTCAGCGCCAACTGCGCGCACTATTTTATTGAACTCACTAAAGCGCGCTGCCCAAAGATCGGAGCCACGTCCGGTATTTCCAGTACGCTCCAACACCGTAAATAGCATCAGCGTTGCACCAGTTTTTGCTGCGCGGCGCACTGCTTCTGCATAAAGTTCTTGTGCAACTTCGGGTTTGTAACCAGGGCGAAGCGCATCATTTGCACCGGCGTGAAAAGATAACAAAGTATCTGGACCGGTGACATAACCGATTGCGACCGGCAACTGGTCATCAATTACTTGCTTAAGTAACTTTCCGCGCACCGCCAAATTTACATAAGTAAATTCCGAATTTTCTTGCGCCATCACATCTGCAATGCGATCTGCCCAGCCGCGGTATTGCCCGTTTATGATTTCATCGGACATTCCTTCAGAGTACGAGTCTCCGCAGACGATTAAACGTTTATATTTCATTTTCTAGCTCTTTCTAGATAATTATTTGCGACGTTGCTCGTCAACCCAGAACAAGGCGATTGATGTTGCCACACTTGCATTAAGAGACTCAGTAGTTGCACGCATCGGAATTGAAACAACTAAGTCGCACTTCTCGCGCACTAAGCGAGATAGACCTTTGCCTTCAGATCCAACGACGATCATTACATTCTCTTTGGCAACTTTCATGCCGCTCAAAGACTGATCTGATTCGCCATCTAAGCCAATAACAAAGCAACCTCTTTTCTTTGCATCTTCAATTGTGCGCGCCATATTGGTTACTTGTGCAACCGGCAGACGTGCGGCAGCACCAGCAGATGACTTCCAGGCAGATGCCGTCATCGCGGCTGCGCGACGTTCGGTCATAACCACACCGGCTGCACCAAATGCAGCTGCACTTCGCACAATCGCACCAAGATTTCGTGGATCAGTAACGCCATCAAGTGCAACAATTAAAATTGGATGGTTAGCGCGTTCCGTGATCTCTTGGAAAGAAGAGTATTGGTAAGGCTTAATTGCCAAGATAATTCCTTGGCTATTTGCGCTAATGCCTTCAATTTCCGCACGGTGCACTTCGCGAATTGGTAACTGGTGATGTAAAGCAAGTTGTAGCGATTCGGCTACGCGATCATCAACGTCAATACTGCGCGCAACAATTAACTCTGTTGCCGGAACGCTCGCGCGCAACGCTTCAAGCACCGCATTGCGACCAGAAACAATTTCACCCTTTGGTTTTTCGCTGCGTCCAGTGCGAGTGCGTGGAGCGGCTTTCTTTTCGGCAGCCTTCTTACGTTTTGCTGCTGCGTGATAAGGACGGTCTTCCGCTTTTGGCGTTGGTCCTTTTCCTTCTAAGCGACGTTTATTTTTTCCGCCAGTTCCACCTGTTGGTCCTTTTTTAGAACTGGTTCGAGCTGCGCCACGAGGTTTTGCTGTGCCGGCCATTTACTTCTCGCTTATCTGTGAGATAGACCAACGTGGCCCTTGTGCTGTGTCTTCAATAATTATGCCAAGTGCTGCAAGCCCATCGCGAATCTGATCGGATGCTGCAAAATCTTTTCGATCGCGCGCCGCAGTGCGTTGTGCCAGCGCCAGTTGTATAACGCCATCAAGTGCCTCTGTTAAATCTGCACCACCTGATGTTGCAAAGGCTGAATCAAATGGATCGCAGCCAAGAATTTCTAGCGCTCCGCGAATTTCGCTGGCAGATGCGGCAATTACCGCTTTATCTCCCGAAGTTATTGCGCTATTTCCTAATCGCAGCGCTTCTGAAATACCGGCTAACGCAGTTGGAACCGCTAAATCATCATTCATTGCATCGGTAAATCCTTGTGAAATAACTGGAATTGGCGCTGATCCTAAAATTTCAGTGGCGCGATTTAAGAAACCTTCAATACGTCGAAACGCTGTAGCAGATTCGGCAAGTGCTTCATGTGAGAACTCCAGCATCGAACGGTAATGCGCACCGCCGAGATACCAACGCAATTCAATTC
>CANMCL010000084.1 GCA_947496345.1 Actinomycetota bacterium | reverse complement strand
CTTCTGCGCAATTGCATAATCAGGATGAGACTTAAGCCCCGGATATTTCACCGTTTTTATTTCCTTACGAGTAAGAAAGAATTCAGCGATGGCTTGTGCGTTTTGGCACATTCTTTCTACGCGCAACTCCATAGTTTCAAGAGATTTCAAAAGTACCCACGCGCTAAATGGGCTAAGCGTCGGGCCAGTGTGGCGAATAAATGGAATCAAGTATTCGTGAATATAAGAGAAAGAACCTAAAACTGCTCCGGCGAGTACGCGACCTTGTCCATCAATATGTTTTGTTGCTGAATACATAACTACATCGGCGCCAAGTTGAAGTGGTTTTTGTAAAACCGGTGAGGCCATTACATTGTCGACGATTACTGTCGCTCCAGCTTTATGGGCAAGATCGCTGACCATACGAATGTCAACAATTTCCATAAGTGGATTACTTGGGGATTCAATAAAGACAACTTTTGTGGGCTTGCTAAGTGCTGCAGCCCATGTCGCGGGATCGTTTCCTCTCACTAAATCAACGGTTACGCCCCACTTAGGCAAAATTTCCGTGAGCACAACGTGGCAAGAACTAAACATTGCGGCAGATGCAACGATGTGATCTCCCGCGCTGACCAAACACGCGATGGAAGCAAACATGGCTGACATTCCAGATCCAGTTGCTATGCAATATTCGGCGCCTTCAATTGCAGCTAAACGTTTTTCAAACATCTCAACAGTTGGGTTATGGAATCGGCTGTAAAGATAATGATCAGTTTCATCTGCAAATGAATCAAAGGCTTCTTGCGCAGAGGAATATGTAAATCCGCTATTTAAGTAGAGCGCTTCAGAAGTTTCACCGAAGCCAGAGCGAGCCAAGCCTGCGCGCACTGCATCAGTTTGGGGATTTAAATCCCAATCTGGTGCCGGCCTTTGATTACGTGGCTGATAGCCCCAAGTCTCATTACTCACACCGATAATTCTAAGGTGCAATTGCTATATTCAGTACATGTCCAAACTAGCGATCTCAGTTGATGATCTGAGCAAGAAATATGGCACCGGGCTTGCAGTCTCACACGCAAAATTTGAAGTTCCACTCGGAACCATTTGTGGGTTTGTTGGTCCAAATGGCGCTGGCAAAACAACCACGATTCGAATGCTCCTTGGCCTGATCACTCCAACCGGTGGCAAGGGCCAAATACTTGGTGAATCAATTTCTTCGCCAGATAAATATCTATCTAGCGTAGGCGCAATGATCGAAGGTCCCGCTTTCTATCCTGCGCTATCTGGGGCCGAGAATTTGCGTGTCCTGGCAACTCTCGGTGGTTTTCCGCAAGAACGCGTCGATGAACTTCTGAAACAAGTTGGCTTAGCCGATCGCGGAAAATCAAAGTACAAAACTTATTCGCTGGGAATGAAGCAACGCTTAGGAATTGCAGCAGCACTTCTGCCAAATCCAAAGCTGTTAATTCTTGATGAACCAACCAACGGGCTAGATCCAGAAGGTATTCAAGAAATTCGCCAATTGCTGCGCACTCTGGCAGATAACGGCACCACAGTCTTTGTTTCTTCCCACTTGTTATCAGAACTCGAGTTAATCAGCGAATATTTGGTGATGTTGCGTAAAGGCGAAGTAGTTTTTGCTGGACCAATTCAAGAGCTTTTTGATCAACAGCAACCATTTATGATTGTAAAAACTGAACGCGAAGAAGATTTACAGAAGATAATTGAAATAGCGCAAAACGCAGGTCATAAATCGCATAAGCGCGACGGGACTGCACACATCGAAGGACCAGCCGAATGGGCGGGAGTTTTAAACAAATTAGCCTTTGACAGTGGAATTTTGATAACTCAATTGTCACCGCAGATGCCCAACCTAGAAGAAACATTCTTTGAGCTGACAGGAGATCAGAAATGATTCGCAGCATCATTCGAATTTTCTTCGCCGAATGGCGCAAGTTGCGCCGCCCGACATTACTTCTCGGCACACTTGGTGCCGTATCTTTCTTTAGCGTTTTAGTCTCATCTGTTCTTTTCTTGATGATTGATTCGCCTCAGGGAAATGGCGATCGCGGTGTGCAAATCACACGCGAGATGCTCTCCTTATCCAGCGGCGCTACTCAATCTTTCTCAAGCATTGGCGGCCTTTTAGGAATCATCGCGCTCTGTGTTTTTGCAGCCCAGACTGCGCAAGAGTATTCACTTGGAACTCTGCGAAATCTCTTAGTTCGCCAACCTGGCCGAATCAGAATTTTGATAGGCAAGTTAGCCTCCATGAAAACTTTCGCGATGGTCATGACCTTAGTCAGTGCCATAATTTCTATTGGGGTCTCATACGCACTCGCCGGGGGCAAGAATGTAAGTACTGAGCTCTGGTTTAACGGTGATGGACGCCTAGAAATCGCCAAGACGTTATTAAATGTCTTTCTATCAATTCTCGGGTTTGGAATCATCGGAATGGTTTTGGGAATAGTTCTTCGCTCACCAATTAGTTCGATTTCACTTGGTGTGCTTTGGTTATTAATTGTAGAAAACATTGTCGGCGCTCTTAAATCCAGCACCTTAAACTGGTTGCCCGGAAATCAGCTTTCAACAATCGCGACCGGGGGCAGCCCAAATGTTTCATATTCTCACGCGCTATCCCTTTCGGCGATTTATGTAAGCATTGCTTTGGTCATAGCAACGGTTCTATTCACCAAGAGAGATGTATCCAACTAGCGACACTTGAGGCAATCTCCGAAGTTACTCAGGTTACTGATTTATTCTGAGTGCTTACTTGTTGGGGGTTTTGTGTCGCATCGCAGTAAAGTCACAGCGTTAGCCATAATTTTTGGGCTAACGCTTTCGACCACCCCTGCAATTGCAGCGACTCCAAAGCCGACCCTGGCACAAATTGAGGCGGCCAAGAAAGCAGAAGCGGCGAAGAAGAAGATCGCGGATGCGGCGGCAAAGAAGTTAGCGGCGGCTAATCAAACTTTACGTTCGTTGACTGCAAAGGCAAATGCCGCACAAGCCTTGTATGTAAAGGCGAAGAAAGAGTTAGCGGTGGCAACAACTGCTGCGGTTGCTGCTGCGGCATATGCACTTGAAACCCAAAAATCTGTTTCGCAAGCTCATCGCGTAATCGGCAAGATGGCTGCGAGTGCCTACATCATGGGTGGCTCACTTACGGAAATCGAACCATTGCTTAGTTCTAACGGTCCACAAGATTTAATTGATCAAATCACAACGCTAGATAAATTAGGCGTACAGAACTCAATGGCTCTGGATCGATACAAAGCGGCTGAAGTAATTGCGCGCGAGGCAAAGGCGAAAGCGGATGAAGCAAAAGTCGCTCAAGAAAAGGCAACCGCAAAAGTTGCGTCGGCTAAAAAAGTAGCTGATGATGCGAAAGATCTTCAACAAAAAGAAGTTGAGAAGTTACAAGCCATCCAAGATAAGTTGGCGCGCGAATTAGCTAGCGCGAAAAGAGTTCGAATTACCCTTGAGCAGCAACGGGCACTTGCCTTACTTGAAGAGAGTTTGGCAAATACCGCGGCAAATACCGGCGGGCAGAAAAAAGTGTGGCCCGATTTAGGGTTTAAGGGTCGTTCAACTATTCGAACAACCGAAGCGCAACGCGCAGTTGCGGTGGCCTTTGCAAAGAAACAGGTCTTAGCGCGCAAGCCATATATCTGGGGTTCAGAAGGACCAAATTCATTTGACTGTTCCGGCCTTGTATATGCCGCATATAGATCTGCAGGATTAGGTTGGCCAAACTGGGATCGCCTTAACTCCTCACTTTATGCTGGTTACACCAAGCATGTCTCATTAGACGAACTAGTCCCCGGTGACCTGCTCTTCTACTCATATAAAGGAACGATTTCATCTATTCACCACATCACAATTTATGCAGGTAACGGAATGATGTGGGAAGCAAATTCCAAAGGAAAAGGTCTGCTTTACTCCAATATCTACAGCGTCAAGGGGCTTATGCCTTTCGGTGGCCGGGTCTAGAATTGGGAAATGACTTCGGCGCTGCTAGATCTTCGTAGCGCAGTCCGTCCATTTCTTGAGAATTTAACTGCCGGAGATTCTGCGATTGTTGCAGTTTCGGGAGGCGCAGATTCACTAGCACTTGCTTACGCGCTAATTAAAGAAGTGCCAGATTTAGCAATCACTTTGATCGCCGTAACAATTGATCATCAATTGCAATCTGGTTCAGGTGATCAAGCCAAGAAGGTGCAAGAACAATTAAAGGCCATGGGTTACCTAGAAGTAATCATTGAAAAAGTATCTGTTGTTGAAAAGTCAGGGATAGAAGCAGATGCGCGCACTGCAAGATATGCCGCGCTAGATGCGATTGCTCATGCATATGGCGCTTCTCAAATTTTCTTAGGCCATACACGAGATGATCAAGCAGAAACAGTTTTACTTGGATTAGCTCGTGGCTCTGGTACTCGATCTTTATCAGGTATGGCAACAGTTAATGGAAAATACGCACGTCCATTTTTACAATTAACTCGAGTGCAAACGGTTGCGGCATGTGCTGAAGCAGAGATAACTCCGTGGAACGATCCGCACAACGTGAATGAACAGTTTTCTCGTGTACGCGTGCGAAACAAAGTTATGCCAGTAATGGAAGAAGAGATTGGCCCCGGAATTGCAGCCGCCTTGGCACGAAGCGCGGCCATTTTGCGCGACGATGCAGATGCTTTAGATGA
>CANMCL010000083.1 GCA_947496345.1 Actinomycetota bacterium | reverse complement strand
GAGTGGGAAACTTTATTTCCGAAGCTGGGCCCTTTGCCACAGATATCGCATGTTGATGCCACAGCAGTACTCCTTTTAATTTCAAATTTCTTAAGCCAGAACCCCATTTGCGGTCCAGCGGGTTTGCAGAGCCCAATAGTAGCGACAACGCCACCCTCACGCTAATTCGGTCGAATTCAGGCGAGAATGGGTCACATGGCCGGCCTCGACTCTAAATTGGTAAATGTCGTTGGCGACCGCACAGCCAAGGTATTGGATTCGGTCTTTGGTTACAAAACCCTCTCGGATTTAATTCATCACTATCCGCGAAGATATTTAGTGCGCGGGGAATTAAGCGATATCGCTGAATTAAAAGAAGGCGATGAAGTCACCGTTCTCGCCGAAATATTTAGCTCAACATCGCGCAAATTACATGCCCGCAAAGGCAGCATCCTTGAAGTGATAGTTACCGACGGCAGTGCAAAGATGTCACTTACCTTCTTTAACCAAGCCTGGCGCGAGAAAGAGTTACGAGTCGGCAGACAAGGACTCTTCGCCGGAAAAGTTGGTGTTTTTAATGGCAAGCGTCAATTGGCTCATCCCGATTACGAAATGATTCCTGATGGCGACGATGTTGATTCAGCAGTCGCTGACTTTGCTGGAAAATTTCTCCCGATGTACCCAGCAAGTGCGAAGTTGCCATCTTGGAAGATTGCCCAGTGTATTAATTTGGTGATTGGCGGCTTAGATGAGATTACAGATTTTATTCCTGAAAGAATCCTGTCTGAGCGTGGATATCCAACTTTGCAACAAGCGATAGCGCAGATTCATAATCCAGTTGATCTAGATAGCGCTGAAAAATCACGCGAGCGAATTACCTTCGATGAAGCGCTTTTAATGCAATTACTTCTGTTGGAGCGGCGCGCCCAATTACGCGCGCTGAAAGCAACCTCTAGAAAAGCAAAGAGTTCTGGAATTCTCAGCGCATTTGATGCGGCGCTTCCTTGGCAGTTAACAACAGGACAAATTCAAGTGAGCCGAGAGATTGAAGAAGATTTGGCAGCGCCTTATCCGATGCATCGTTTACTGCAAGGTGAAGTAGGTTCCGGCAAAACAGTAGTGGCTTTACGTGCAATGTTGGCAGTCATAGATAGTGGGGGACAAGCAGCGCTACTTGCACCAACTGAAGTTTTAGCAGCACAACATCTTCGAACTATCGAAAAATTATTGGGGCCCCTATCACAGGGTGGAATGTTGGGCGGTGTTGAGAATGCAACGCAAGTTACTTTACTAACGGGTACACAAAGCGCAGCAGCGCGCAAAGATGCGTTGGCGCTAGCCGCATCCGGCCAAGCCGGAATCGTAATTGGCACGCATGCTTTACTAAGTGAATCTGTAGCTTTCGCAGATTTGGGGCTGATCGTCGTAGATGAGCAACACCGATTCGGAGTTGAACAGCGAGATGCGCTAAAAACTAAGGCTGTTAATCCACCGCATCTCTTAGTAATGACAGCAACACCAATTCCCAGAACGGTTGCCATGACCGTCTTTGGTGATTTAGATGTCTCAACTCTGCGCGAACTTCCGTTAGGTCGCCAGCCAATCACCACTCATCTGGTTCCAACGCTAGAGAAGCCAACATTTTTAGATCGCACTTGGGAGCGAATTAGAGAAGAAGTTGCCCAAGGCAATCAGGCCTACATCGTCGCTCCACGGATTTCTGCAGGTACATCTGAAGATGCTGATCTGGATTTCTTATATGGAGAGAGCTCACCTGATATCGCATCGGTTGAAGACCTAGGACCGAAACTGCAATCGGGTCCGCTAAAAGGGCTACGAATTGCACCCTTACACGGCAGGCAAAGTAGTGAAGTCAAGAGCGCGACGATGCAGGCATTTGCTGCGGGGGAAATCGATGTCTTGATCTCAACCACGGTTATCGAAGTTGGTGTGGATGTCCCAAATGCCACGGTGATGGTCATAATGGATGCCGATCGATTTGGCGTATCACAGCTACATCAATTACGTGGTCGTGTGGGACGTGGCACATCACCAGGGCTCTGTCTCTTGGTTACCTCTGCGCCAGCAGAAAGTTCAGCGCGCGAGAGATTAGATGCAGTTAGTAAAACCCAAGATGGTTTTGAACTTTCACGAATTGATCTTGAGCAACGCAGAGAAGGCGATGTGCTTGGTGCAACTCAATCTGGTTCTCGTTCACACCTACGTTTACTGCGAGTTTTGCGCGATGAATCTTTGATTGAAAGTGCCCGCCAGATTGCTTCTGATCTCTTGGCCGAAGACCCAGAATTAACTAGGTATCCTTTGCTTAAAGAAGAGTTAAAGAAATTGCAGGCTGATGCTGCAGCAGAATTTATAGATAAGGGATAATTCAATGCGCATAATCGCTGGTAGCGCTAAAGGTAGAAATATCCCATCTGTTGCATCCGCTACTCGACCCACATCTGATCGCGCCCGCGAAGCTTTATTTTCAACCCTAGCTTCTGAGTTTGGTGAGTTTGAAGGCTTAAATGTTCTAGATCTTTATGCCGGCACTGGGGCGATTGCGCTGGAATCACTTTCAAGAGGTGCTGCGATAGTTCATGCAGTTGAGAAAGATGAGCAGGCGCAAAAGAGTATTGCGGCAAATTACGAGGGTATTAAATCAGCGCAGTGCCCAGGCACTTTTCACTTATATGGAATGAGCGTTCATAGATTCTTACAAGATCCACCCGCAACCAAGTACCACTTCGTTTACATCGATCCACCATATGAAGCTGAGGATTTAGACGTCATAGAAACCTTAATTCAACTTCAAGATGGGAACTTCCTTGATTCGCAGGCGCTGATTGCGATTGAGAGAAATTCCCGAGTTAAGGAAATTTCTTGGCCACACGGTTATGTTGCAGTCCGCGAAAAGAATTATGGCCAAGCGACCATTTTCTACGGCGCTCCAGCGGAAAATGAGCCTGAGAATGGATAAGGGTTCGAATCGTTGCTAGCGTTTGGCCTATGAAGCGCGCCGTATGCCCTGGATCATTTGATCCGATCACTTTTGGGCACATCGATATCATCGAACGCGCTAGCGAGCAGTTTGATGAAGTTGTGGTGGCAGTTCTAGCCAACCGAACCAAAGCATCACTCTTTACGGTAGATGAGCGCATGGAGATGATTCGTCAAACGACTACTCATTTTAAAAACGTCAAAGTAGATTCCTGGCACGGTTTGCTAGTCGACTATTGCAAAGCTAATTCCATTCAAGCGATCGTTAAGGGTTTGCGTGCGGTCACTGACTTTGATTACGAGTTGCAAATGGCGCAAGTAAATTTGCAAGGTTCCGGGGTTGAAACTATGTTTATGGCAACAGCTCCGGCACATTCATTTCTATCATCATCAATCGTTAAGGAGCTCGCACATTTCGGTGGCGATGTCTCATCAATGGTTCCAGGCATCGTAAATGATGCGCTCAAAGCTCGAGTAGCAGGGAAGTAAAATGGATTCAATTGAAAAGTTAAATACCGCTATAACTCTCGTCGAAGAAGCGCGCGGTGTACCTCTCTCCGCATCCTGCGTTGTGCACCGTAGCGAGATGTTAGAAATTTTAGATGGCGCACGCGAATCTCTTCCTCAAGATCTATTCCGAGCCGAAGATATTTTGGCTAAGCGGGATTCGTTAATGGAAGAAGGACGCACAAGTTCTGAGCAGATGATCGCATCGGCGCGCGAAGAAGTAGCCCGCATGATTGAGCAAACAGCAATTGTGCAAGCTGCGCGAGATGAGGCACAACGAATTCTTGATGATGCTCGCACACTAGCCGCGGATGAGCGTGCAGAGGTTGAAAGTTATATTGATGGTCGACTTGCCACTCTGGAAGTGATTCTAAATAAGACTTTGGATGCTGTTGCACGCGGGCGAGATCGCCTAGATGGAGCAAACGATAAAGACGTGCTCTCGCAATTAGCCGACGATAAATAATTTCGGTAAATCACTTTAAAGAGTTAAGAATGAACCGCGCATCTCAAGTATTTCAATTTAATACCCATGAGCTCCCTCGTCGAGCAGGAGAGATGAAGGAATATCAACTCGACCTCGAAATTCTGGAAGCGGTAGGCGTGCCATTAGTGGCTGTTCCGGCAGGGGATGTAATTGAAGTAGATATGCGTCTGGAATCTGTTGCAGAAGGTATTTTGCTGAGCGCTGATATTTACGCGATAGCGAAAGGTGAATGTATTCGCTGCCTAGATCCCGTTGAAATCACTGTTGAACGTAAGATTCAAGAGCTCTATCGCTATGAACCAACTAACGATAAAGGTGGAAAGCGGAAGAAGCACTCATCGCGCACGGATACTTCCGATGAAATTGATCTAGATGCAGTTGATGAACTCTGGCTTGATGGCAATGAGATGAATCTTGAGATTCCCATTCGCGATGCAGTAGTTCTAGATCTGCCAGTGAATCCGCTCTGCTCTGAAGGGTGTCTTGGGCTATGTCCGGACTGCGGAGAAAAGTGGGAGAAGTTGCCAGAAGACCATGCCCACGAGGTAATCGACGCTCGCTGGGCTGGGCTGGCAGGCTTGGATTTTAAGAATTCGGATGAATAAGGGATACTTCTCCCAGTTAGCCTTGAGCACGCTCTGCCCGAGGTAAGTTGAGATTAAGGACGATTACCGTGCCAGTACCAAAGCGAAAGATGTCTCGTTCGAAGACACGCTCACGTCGCGCTATGTGGAAGACAACTGCGGCATCACTTGCAGC
>CANMCL010000082.1 GCA_947496345.1 Actinomycetota bacterium | reverse complement strand
GAGCCAAAGAATAAGTAATGTCTAGATCCAATCCAAGGGTTCTGAGCACCCTTGAGCGCGCTGGCGGATTTGCCAGCGCGCAGGAAATTTACAGACTGATGCAACGTGAAGGCGAAAGCATCGGTTTAACCACTGTCTATCGCGCGCTGCAGAGTTTGGTCAACGACAAGATCGTTGATGTTCTGCGCCGCGATGATGGTGAAGCTATTTACCGTTTATGCGGAGAAGCCCACCACCATCACTTAGTCTGCAAAGGTTGCGGCGATACCGTTGAAATTGAAGGTGGCGCAATTGAAAAGTGGGCAAAGATGATGGCTGAAGAACATGGCTTTCGCGATGTCGGACATACCGCAGAGATCTTTGGTCTCTGCGGTAAGTGTTAAGCCTTCCCAAACCTGCGATCTCTCTCCGAATAAATCTCAATTGCTTTCCAAAGTTGTTTTGGCGTCATATCTGGCCAAAGCACATCCATAAATACGAACTCGGCATAGACCGATTGCCAAGGTAAGAAGTTACTGGTGCGCTGCTCCCCTGATGAGCGCAGAAACAAATCAACATCGCGCATCTTCGGTGAGTAAAGATACTTCTCAATAGTCTTCTCAGTAATCGCATCGGGCTTTAACTTGCCACGTTTTACATCGCGCGCCAGTGCGGCTGTGGCATCAACAATCTCGGCACGACCGCCGTAGTTAACGCACATATTTAAAGTTAAGGTCTTGTTCTTCTTAGTTAAAGCTTCAGCTTCTTCAAGCTCATTAATTACAGATTTCCATAGCCTTTGAGGACGACCAATCCACTGAATCTTTACGCCCATTTCGTTTAAGCGATCGCGGCGGCGGCGCAATACATCGCGGCTGTAACCCATCAAAAATTTAACTTCTTCTGGGGTGCGCTTCCAGTTTTCAGTTGAAAATGCATATGCACTTAACTCTTTAACGCCAAAACCGATCGCTGCTTCTACTAAATCAAAGAGAACTTTCTCGCCTGCTTCATGTCCGGCAGTTCGCGCTAACCCTCGATCTTTTGCCCAGCGCCCATTGCCATCCATCACGATTGCGATGTGTTCTGGAACCTCAATCTTTTTGCTCAACGTTTAAACTCTCTCCACAATCGGCAGGCTGCGCAGCCCGCGTTCTAGGTGCCATTGTAAGTAGGCGATTACCAAACCACTAGCCTCGCGGCGATTGCGGGCTTCACTTGCCTGCGCAACATCCCAATCACCGCTCAGTAGCGCACCCAATAGTTCCAGCGTTTCAGGCGCTGGTGTCGCGCACGCAGATGGGCGACATTCAGCACATACCGATCCACCACCGACTAAAGAAAAGTAACGATGTGGCCCTGGTTTTTCACAGCGCGAACAATTTGAAGTTGATGGTGCATAACCACCGATCGCAAGTGAGCGAAGTAGAAAGGCATCGAGAATTAATGAGGCGTCGTATCGGCTTTCAGCAAGTGCCTTCATTCCGCCAACAACTAATTGAAACTCTTGCAAAGCGGGCTCGTACTCTTGCGAAGTAAATCTTTCGGCGGTTTCCAAAATGGCTGAAGCAATTGTCCAGCGATGGTAATCCTCAGTTAACGCTTCGCCGTAATTATTTATCGCTTCAACTTGGGTGATCGTGTCGAAGGTGCGCCCTTTGTGAAGTTGAATATCTACGTGGCTTCCTGGTTCCAGGCGTGCGCCAAATTTAGACATTGTGCGACGAACACCTTTAGCCACTCCACGAACTCGACCGTGTTCGCGCGTTAAGAGCGTGATGATGCGATCTGCTTCACCCAACTTCTGGGTGCGCAAAATAATTGCTTCGTCACGATAAAGGCTCACGAAGGTAAAGGTAGTCAGCGAATAGCGCGATTTATTGCAGACACGACCGCTTTAAGTGAAGCAGTTGTGGTGTTTGGGTCGATTCCGACCCCCCAGAAAACATCGCTACCAATTGAGCACTCAAGATAGGCGGCAGCTGATGCATCGCCTCCTGCTGAAAGTGCGTGCTCGTAATAATCAAGGACACGGACATCGACTCCATAGCTTTGCAAGATATTGCAGAACGCTGCGATCGGTCCATTTCCTTGTCCAACTAATTCCTTCATTTCACCGCGATCTAAAAGTTTCACGGTTAAGTGAACATCTTCGCCAAGTACCGAAGTTTGTGAAAGTCCCTTTAATCTGAATCTTCCCCAAGGTGCTGATTCAGTTGGCAGGTATTCATCTTCGAAGATATGCCACATTGCACTGGCTGTGATTTCTCCGCCTTCAGAATCTGTCTTTGCTTGCACGACGCGGCTAAATTCAATTTGATGGCGACGCGGCAAATCAAGATGATGTTCGTTCTTCATTAAGTAAGCAACGCCACCCTTGCCAGATTGTGAGTTAACGCGAATAACGGCTTCGTAAGAGCGCCCAATATCTTTTGGATCAATCGGCAAGTAAGGAATTGCCCAAGTGAATTTGTCTTTATCAACGCCGGCAGCCTTAGCATCTCTTTCTAGATGCTCAAAGCCTTTCTTAATTGCATCTTGGTGTGAGCCAGAGAAAGCAGTGAAGACTAGATCTCCGCCATAAGGATGGCGCTCTGGAACGCGTAATTGATTGGCATATTCAACGGTGCGGCGGATCTGATCGATATCTGAGAAATCAATCTTTGGGTCAATTCCGTGAGATACCAAGTTCATTCCAAGGGTCACAAGACATACATTTCCGGTTCTTTCGCCGTTGCCGAATAGCGTTCCTTCGATGCGATCTGCACCTGCTAAATAACCAAGTTCTGCAGCTGCAACACCTGTACCACGATCGTTATGTGGATGCAGCGAAACAATTACGCTCTCGCGATCTTCTAGATTTCGGCACATCCATTCAATTGAATCCGCATAAACGTTTGGAGTTGCCATTTCAACTGTTGCTGGCAAGTTCATAATTGTCTTCCACTGTGGAGTTGGCTTCCAGATGGCATTTACTGCGTTACAAACTTCAACGGCGAATTCTAATTCGGTGCCGGTGTAAGACTCAGGTGAGTATTCAAAAGAGACTTTGGTGCCAGGAACTTCCGAGATCAAATCAAGACATAACTGCGCACCATCAGTTGCAATCTTCTTGATGCCTTCTTTATCAAGTCCGAAGACCACGCGACGCTGCAGAGTCGAAGTTGAGTTATAAAGGTGAACGATCACTTGCTTGGATCCTTTGATCGCTTCATAGGTACGGCGGATTAACGGTTCGCGAGCTTGGGTGAGCACCTGAATGATCACATCATCAGGAATCATTCCTTCATCGATAATTTTGCGAACAAAGTCGAAATCAGTTTGAGATGCAGAAGGAAAACCAACTTCGATCTCCTTGTAACCCATTTCAACCAAAAGCTTGAACATCGCCAATTTGCGCGGTGTATCCATTGGGTCAATCAAGGCTTGATTTCCATCGCGCAGATCAACTGAGCACCATTGTGGCGCTTTCGTCATCTGCTTTGTTGGCCAGGTGCGATCGCTTAGATCAACTGGGATAAAAGATGAATAGCGATGCACCGGCATCTGCGATGGTTTTTGTTCAGGAAAATTCTTTTCTTGAGACATTTACTTAACTCCTAATTTTTGGGTTTTGTCGGGTTTTACCGGTGCGACAAACCCCGCGGCGAGGGGACCGGTTACTTGGCCCCGCCACGGCAGCGAAGGAGGAGGCTGCGAAGTGTCACGGTTAAAGACATGGTGAAATAGTAACGCGCAGCGTTACTTATGAGCAAGTAAGCGATTACGTAGGTTTAAAAGACGTGAATCTGCTCCATTACTTCCATAATCTTCACTGTTTCAGCAAGGCTCAAAATGGGACTTTCAGTAAGGCCTTTGGAGATGCACTCTTCAACGTGAATTGCTTGATATTGCATTCCGCGGCCCTGGATTTTTTCTTCATATTTGCGAACTAATTTATGATGGTTGTCATAAACGCTAAATGTGGTCTGCTCAAAGAACCAACCATCAATATCGATACGACCTTTTGTGCCGTGTATCGCTGCAGTGATTGTGCCGGCCATAGTCATACAAGAATTGATTAGTGCCAGACTTCCGTTGTTATATTGCAGAACAGCAGAAGTTGCTGAATCAACGCCGGTATCAGTCATTATTGATTTTCCACTTACTGAATCTGGGATACCAAGGGTGCGTATCGCCATATGCACTGGATAAATACCTAGGTCATAGTGTGCGCCGCCGCCTTGTTCGCGATTCCAAAGGCGCGGTGCTCGTTCGATTGGCAAAAATTGGCTGTGGTCGGCGTAAACAAAATGTGGAGTTCCAATTTCATCTGCCTCTATTGCAGCAAAAACGGCTGTCATCGTTGGCAAGAAACGAGTCCACATAGCTTCCATGACAAATACATTTTTACGTTTTGCCGCAGCAGAAATTTCATGGGCATCGGCAGCGTTCATGGTGAAAGGCTTTTCCAGCAGAACGTGCTTGCCGGCCTCGATTGCAAGAAGTGCGTGATCTCGGTGCAGGGTCTGAACCGTTGAAATGTAAATAACATCTACTTCGGGATCGGCCACAAGCGCCGCGTAATCTGGATGGCGATTGGGAATATTGAACTTATCGGCGAAGGCGTTGGTGCGCGCTAGATCGCGAGTTGCAACGGCTTGGATCTTCAAGCCAGCGTGGCCGAAGTCAGTTGCAATGATGTCGGCGATTCCGCCCGCGCCTAGATAACCCCAACGAAGTGCCACTTATCCTCCAAAAATTAAATCAATTATTTAAACTGGAATAAGTGTATTGGCGAATATCTGCCAAGCAAGTAGTGATTTCGCAACAAGGGATAGCGTTATGTAAGTGCGCTCTCCCCGTAAATAATCTGACCACTTGCCGA
>CANMCL010000081.1 GCA_947496345.1 Actinomycetota bacterium | reverse complement strand
CAATTCCTACTACGAAAGCAATAACAAATTTCATTTAGAGATTAACTCCCGAAAACAAATCGGATTCACGTCCATTGACATCAAACGGAGCGCTCTTTTCCCCTTTAACCAAGGTGTAGTACTCGTGGCCCCAAACTTGTAGTCCTAAATTATTTGAAAGTGCAAAGAATGGACCATCTAGTGAAATTTGCGTGTGGTGCGCCTTCATCGCCGCCATCTTGGCATCAACATAAGAGTTTCCATCAATTAGGGATGTAACAAAGGAATCTTCTTTAGCGAAAGGTAGATCATCAACGTTATCTGCTCCAAAGAAATCAGATCCCAACTCTTTCATCTTGGCCATGCTTTCTGCAAGAACGGATTTAGGCATTGTGTTCCAATAAATCTTCTGAATCTGCCATTTAGATTTTTCACTCGCCCGCATCGCAACACGATGGGCTTGGATGTGATCTGGGTGTCCGTATCCCCCGATTTCATCATAAGTAATCAAGATATGTGGTTTAACTTCATCGATGACTTTCACTAAATAATCTGAAGCCTCTTCAAGATCAGCCTGCCAAAACACATCAGGACGGTTATTGGGTTCAGTTCCCATCATTCCGCTATCTCGGTATTTTCCTTCACCCTCTGCCAGGAATCGAAAATCAGTAACTCCCAAAGCCTTCATCGCATTGGCCAGTTCAATTTCCCGGTGCTCACCTAAAGAATCAGTTTCAGAGCTAGCGAGATGAGTTAATTCCGGAGTGAGAACTTCACCTTCTTCACCGCGAGTGCAGGTAATCAGCGTTACTTGTGCGCCAAGGGCTGCATACAGCGCCATAGTCGCACCGTTATTTATAGTCTCGTCATCTGGATGTGCGTGTACCAAAAGTATTCGGTAGCCACTGTAAGAATCGCGCATTAGTAAACTGGAAGCGACTTATCTATTTGCTTTGCCCAGGCAATGACCCCACCAGCAACGTGCGTCGCATCTGCAAATCCTGCGCCTTTTAGAATCGCCAAACACTCTGCAGAGCGAACACCGCTCTTACAGTGCAAGATGATTGGCTTATCTTGTGGCAAGGTTGCCAGCACGGTTCCGTCTAGAAAACCTTGTTTTGGAATTAGATGGGAGCCAGGAATTCGAACAATTTCGAATTCGCTTGGCTCGCGAACATCAACCAGATAGAAACCTTCATTTGCATCAATTTTGCTGGCAAGTTCGGTAACCGAGATTGTTGAATCCTTCACTGCAACTTCAGCAGCGTCAGAGAGAACGCCACAAAAAGCATCATAATCTGGAAGTAAGTCTGATTGGCTTGGGTTATCGCCGCAGAGCGGACAGTTTGGATCTTTGCGAACTTTGATCTTTCTAAATGACATTTCCAGCGCGTCGTAAATCATTAGTGAGCCGATCATTGGTTCACCAACGCCAGTAATAACTTTTATAGCCTCAGTAGTTTGAATTGACCCGATAGTGGCGCAGAGAACGCCGAGCACGCCGCCTTCGGCGCAACTTGGAACCATTCCAGGAGGTGGAGGTTCCGGGTAGAGGCAGCGATAACAAGGACCGTATTCGGCCCAGAAAACGCTAGCTTGTCCATCAAAGCGGTAGATAGATCCCCAGACATAAGGCTTCTTAAGTAATACGCAAGCGTCGTTTACCAAATACCGGGTAGCAAAGTTATCAGTCCCATCAACAATTATGTCATATTGAGAAAAAATCTCTTTTACATTTGAATTATCTAGGCGAACTTCGTGAGTAACAACTTGCACATAAGGATTTATCTCAGAGATTTTCTCTTTAGCCGATTGCGCTTTGCTTTTCCCGATATCACTCTGTCCGTGAATTATCTGACGCTGCAAATTAGATTCATCGACGGTATCAAATTCAACAATGCCAATCGTTCCTACGCCGGCTGCTGCTAAGTACATTAGGGCGGGAGAACCCAATCCGCCTGCTCCTACACATAAAACTTTTGCATTCATCAATCGTTGCTGTCCTGCCATGGCCACATCAGGAATAATTAAGTGGCGGCTGTAACGACGAACCTCATCGACTGTAAGCGCAAGCCCTGGTGAAACTAGCGGCCGAGGTTTTATAGGTGAACTTGTCATAGCGCTATTCTGCCGTAGCCATCGTATGTGCGCCAATTTGATAATTTCTTGAGGCTGCAAATGGTTCTCATCTGCAATTGATCTTTCATTATTACGAGTAATACCTCTACGATAAGCGCAATGACTACTTTAGATGCCAACTCAAAAGGCGATAAGGCGCGCCTACCTCGCGATGAGCGCCGCGCAATTTTACTTAGCGCCGCCCTAGAAGTCTTTACAGCCGCCGGATATCACTCGGCCGCAATGGATGAAATTGCAGATCGGGCGAATGTAAGTAAGCCGGTTCTATACCAACACTTTCCATCCAAACTCGATCTTTACTTAGCTGTTCTCGATTTGCATATCGACTCGTTGGTTTTCGAATTACAAAAAGCGATATCTTCAACACCAGATAACGAACAGCGTGTCCACGCAACAGTAGTTGCCTACTTTGCTTTCATTGAGAATGAAGGTGAAGCATTCCGCTTGCTTTTTGAAAGTGATATGAACGTTGAGCCACAGGTTCGCGAGAGGTTAAATCGTATGACTTACGATTGCGCGGCAGCGGTTAGTGCAATTATTTCCAATGACACTGGGTTGCCTAAGGAAGTTGCCATGATGCTCGGCGTCGGACTGATTGGGTATACGCAAGTAACAGCTCGCCACTGGTTAGATCGCGATAGCAAACTATCTCGCCAACAAGCCGTTGAATTAGTTGAGAACTTAATGTGGCGAGGTATATCTGGCTTCCCACTTTCAGAGAGTCAATAACTCCAACTTTTCTAAGCGTTAATTTCGAGAATCCAACGGTGGCTTTTGCCGATAGGATAGGAACATGAGCACAAAGAAATCTGATGCCGCACAAAGTACCCATGTCCGCATCGCAATCACCAATATCTCCGGCGAGTTAGTTTTCGAGACCAATTCATCAGTCGCTGATGTTAAATCAGCGGTTGCCGCTGCAATTGCTGCCAAGACCACCCTTGCATTGCAAGATATTCGCGGTCACGAAATAGTCGTTGCGGCAGAAAAGATTGGCTTCGTTGACATTGGTGTCGCAGCCGACCGCCGCGTTGGTTTCGGCGCAGTTTAAGGTGTCAATAACTTTCGCAGATCTTCCCCTTCGCCCTGAAACACAAGCGGCACTGGCAGAACATGGATTTATCTCTCCCTTTCCAATTCAAGAGATGGTTCTACCCATTGCTTTAGGTGATGGAGATGTAATTGGACAAGCTAAAACAGGAACAGGCAAAACTCTCGCCTTCGGCATTCCATTAATTGAGCGCGTAATCGCTCCCTTAGATTCCGAATGGTCCGAACTTGTTGCGAAAGGGATGCCACAAGTTTTAGTTGTTGTACCAACTCGAGAACTTTGTGTTCAAGTAACAAAAGATATTGATGAATTAACCGGAAATCGCGGCATCCGCACTTTAGCCGTTTATGGCGGTCGGGCATTTGAGCCACAAATTGAAGCTCTTGCCAGCGGAGTTGAAATTGTTGTCGGAACTCCTGGGCGATTATTAGATTTATATCGTCAAGGTCAATTAAAACTTAAAGAAGTATCGCGCGTTGTGTTAGATGAAGCAGATGAGATGCTTGATCTGGGTTTCTTACCTGATGTAGAGAAAATATTTACCAGTACCCCTAATCGTGCACAAACTATGCTTTTTTCGGCAACTATGCCCGGAGACATCATTGCGCTAGCGCGTCGCTTTATGAATCAACCTATTCATATTCGAACACAAGATAACGAAGACGAGGGTGCTGTTGTATCGCGTATTAAGCAACATGTTCTGCGCGCACATGCTTTGGATAAAATCGAAATGCTGGCACGAATCTTGCAAGCAGATGGTCGTGGGCCAACTATTGTCTTCTGCCGAACTAAGCGCACTTGTCAGAAGACTTCAGATGATCTCCTAGAGCGTGGCTTCAGAGCGGCCTCTATCCACGGTGATCTAGGTCAGAGCGCACGTGAAAAAGCGTTAAATGATTTCAAAGCCGGCAAATCTGATGTGCTTGTCGCAACCGATGTAGCCGCACGTGGAATTGATATCGATGGCATAACACACGTCATTAACTACCAATGCCCTGAAGATGAGAAAACTTACGTTCACCGAATTGGACGAACAGCGCGTGCTGGAGCCGATGGTATTTCAGTGACGTTCGTAGATTGGGATGATCTAGCCCGATGGAAGATGATTGATACCGCTTTAGTGTTGGGTCTTGGCGAACCAGAAGAGACTTACTCATCATCTGAACATCTCTATGAAACTTTAAATATTCCAGCCGGATCTAATGGTCGTATCACCAAAGAAAAACCTGCTGCGAAGCCTGAGAGAACTGCACCAGCGGCAAAAGAAAGTAAACCTGAGGCAGAACGCGCAGTTCGCAATAGAACTCGCACTAAAAAGTTCTCTTCTTAGCGGCGATTTACTCCAGCCCTAAAATCTCCAAAATAGAATAAGTGGCACTTCTGTAGCTCTCTGCTACTTCGCCATCCTTATCTGCAGTTAGCGCCGATAGCGTTCCGCCTATAAATCCATCAATATCATTTGAGTGAACCAGTGATACATCCAAGAGCGGTGCGAACTCTTTATTCTTTACTTCACCTATTGCAATTGCGATTACCTCAAGGTTAGTTATGGCGCGCAATTGCACAAGTGCACGCAAGGAATGCAGAGACGCATCTACAGGAGTGAAGATATGGTCGGCCACGGAAAGCGCCAGCTTCAGCGCCTGCGTTAGTGATGGAGCTACATCTCATACAACAAGATCACAGCTCTC
>CANMCL010000080.1 GCA_947496345.1 Actinomycetota bacterium | reverse complement strand
ATCCCAGCAAGTTCGTTCTGTAATTCCTTTATTCGATCTTCTCCACCATTTAAGTCTGCGATCGCTTCTTTCGCACCCTTGGCACGAGCTGCCAACAAAATTAAATCTTCATCGGGATCTATTGAACTTCCGTACTTCTTAAGAAATGCATTGATCGCTGCCTTGCGACTCTGTAGGACATCTAATTTTCCAGGATCTGCCTCAAGTGCGGTTAAGTAAGAAGTAAGCTCTCGCGCGGCATCATCTATTAAGAAGAAACCCTCGGAGATCGACCCGGCAATCTCATCTAGCTTTGAATCCTTGCCCTTTGCTAGATCTAGAAATCTTCGTGCAACGCCCAAGGTTATTAGTGCACCGGATGTTTCGTCAGAAAGAGCTTCGGTGGCTCCTGCACTCGCAGTACGAAGATCTTCGACACTAGAAAGGCGTGCGATCTGATTAGTCGTCTCAGCGTATTCACCGCGCACCGCTTTTAACTTCTGCCAACCCAGTAGAAATTCTTCCAGTTCGGCAATCTCACGATCTTTCTTACTAGCGCTATCAACTGCTGATTTAATCCGAGCTTTCAATTCGTTGTAACTTGAGAAAAGATCTTGATAAGACGATAACTCTTTGGAGAACTTCGCACCCGCATAACGATCCAGCAACTCTCTCTGTCTGGCAGGTTTAACTATCTGATGGTTTGCCGCTTGCCCATGAATTTCGACTAGTTGATCAGCGAAATTCGCAAGCGTGGCAGCAGGAACTGTCGTCCCACCAGCAACCGCCTTACTCTTTCCATCGCTATTCACGGTGCGAGTGAGAATTAATGAGCCCTCTGAGATATCTGAACCAGAACTTTCCGCAATCTCTTTTAAATCTGCGGTAACCGCAGGAAGGCTGAACTGTGCCGAAGCAACAAGGCGTTCTGTTCCGGTGCGGACTAATGAACTATCGCTCTTTCCGCCAAGTACCAAGGCAAGTGCGGTCAAAATCATGGTTTTGCCCGCGCCAGTTTCCCCGGTTAAAACATTTAAGCCACTGCCAAGTTCAAGGGTTGATTGATCAATTATTCCAAGATTACGGATAGAAATTTCTTCTAGATAAGTACGATCACTCACCGCGCCAGCCCTCAACGGGAAGTTTAAATTTTGCGACCAATCTGTCGGTAAACAAAGTTGGCTTTATATGTGCAAGTTTGATCACTGATGCATCCTTCGTAATATGAACTTGATCCCCAGCAGTTAGTGAAAACTTACGTAGCGAATCTCCTGATAACAGTGCGCCAGAGGATTCAATTTCTACAACTATTTCCGATGACGGCGAGACCACCATTGGGCGTGAAAAAAGTGCGTGTGCTGAGATTGGAAGTAAAACAAGTGCGTCAATCTCTGGCCAAAGGACCGGTCCACCAGCGCTAAATGCATAAGCGGTTGAACCAGTTGGTGTTGAACAAATCAAGCCGTCACAACCCCAACGCGAAAGTGGACGGTTATCAATTTGAACGAATAGTTCAACCATTGTTGTGCCATCGCGTTCGACGGTTACTTCATTCAACGCCCAACCATCAGAAACAACAGCACCATCGCGGATGACCGAATAGTTAAGAACCATGCGATTTTCAGTTACATATCCCTTTGCGACGATACTAGCTGCGATCTCGACCAGAGTAGGTTTCTCAACTTCAGCTAAGAATCCAACATGCCCTAGATTAATTCCAAGGATCGGAATACTTTTTCTACGTGCAATCTCAGCACCGCGCAATATCGTGCCATCTCCCCCGAGTACAACAACAACTTCAGCGGCATCAGCGGAATTCGCATCCATCTGAGAAATCCCCAGAACGCTCACATCTGATGGAGTAGATAAAGTGAAACCTTCCTTCAAAAGAATTTGGGAGATCTCTTTTGCTGCTGCCACCGCTTCGGTGCGTGATGGGTTGATTACAAATATCGCCTGACGTGACATTAGGAAGGTCCCATCGCTATCGCTTTATCAACGGAAGACGCATCGATAGCGGGTGCGCCACGACGTAGCCATAAGAAGTATTCAACATTTCCAGCGGGACCGGGAAGTGGTGATGCGGCAATTCCCATTGTGCCTAGACCAACATCGTATGCAGATTCGGCTACATCTAAGACTGCAGAACGGCGCAACGCCGGATCACGAACCACTCCACCTGCACCTAATTTTTCACGGCCAACTTCAAATTGTGGCTTAACCATTAATACAAAGTCAGCGTTAGGTTTCGAAACCGCTGCTAGCGCTGGAAGAACTAGTGATAGCGAGATGAAAGATAAATCTGCGACAACGAGATCTATCTCCTCGCCGACCATATCTCCGGTTAAATGCCTGATATTTGTACGATCTAAAATCTTTACCCGTGGATCTTGGCGTAACTCCCAGGCAAGTTGTCCATATCCCACATCGACTGCGACAACCAATTTGGCATCACGTCGAAGCAAGACATCGGTGAATCCTCCAGTGGAAGCCCCTGCATCTAGACAATTTCGTCCTGCAACTTGAACGTCTGCAAATACATCGAGTGCTCCAGCTAACTTATGTCCGCCGCGCGATACGAAGTCGTCGCGATCACCTTGCAGCGTTATTGATGTCTCTGCATCCACTTGAGTAGCAGGTTTTGTCGCAGGTATACCAGAGACTAGAACGGAGCGGGATTCAATTAGATCAGCGGCATGCTCGCGTGAGCGCGCAAGTTCGCGGCGAACCAACTCTGCATCTAACCGCGTCTTCATATCTCTACTCTTTTACTGAACTATCTTTATAGACCGTCGATGGTATTTAGCGCCTCTTGCAATTTGCCATGAAGTGCCTCAAAGCGAGCTGCATGTTCCGTTAGATCAGCGTGATCAATATCGTTTAGCTCTGCCTTCACCTCTTCAACAAGGTTTACTTCAGAATTTACCGCAGCGCTATTAGAGTTCTCGTAATCGCTCACTTCTTAACCACTTTCTTAACGCTCTTTTTGGCAGAACTTTTCTTCGCAGTGGACTTTTTCACCGCTGGCTTTGATGCGCTTTTCTTTGGAGAACTACTCTTCACAGCAGCCTTACCGTTTAGCGCTGCAACTTGTGCTGCTAAACGATCGAACTCTTCTCGCTTAATAAACCCCATCTTCGCAACACTCGCTTCAACTTCTTCGTGGATCTTCGCTTTAAGAGCATCCGCACTTTCGCGAGCCCAAGAGTTAACCGCAGCCGCAACTTCGGCGGGAGTGCGCTCTCCTTCAGTGACTTTGCTGATGTAGGTGCGCAGCGTTGAAAAGATATCGTTCGAGGCTTTTGACATGGACTCAGCCTATCCAAAAACCTGAAGCGGCTGCCTTTCGGAGGCTACAGGCGGGTAATTTCGGCCGCCTCGATCTGCCAGCGCGAAGCCAAGCCTGCTGGGCTCTGCCAGAACCTGCGATGGACCGAGCCACTAACTTCTATCCACTCATCACTTTTCAGGGAGAGTGCGGTCTTACGCATTTTTCCACTCCACGCCGCGATATCTAAGGTGTCGACGCCATCTCTTTCTAGTCGCGAAACTATCAAACGAAATTCGACGACCTTATCGCCACTTGGCAACTCTTTCACTGTAGCCGGTGCTGATACTCGACCTCGCAAAAGAAGATCGTTTAAGGATAGATCTATCTTCTCTTCCACCACTTCTTTACCTTTTGCGCTAGCGTTCTTGACAGCCATTGGTGCTCCTTCGATTTTCGCAAGCGCCGAATTGGCGCAGCGTTGAGGAGGAGATATTTACAAGGTGGACTGACAATTCATTGAACGATAAGCAAAAGCTGTGGAGAACTACAGTTGTGCTCTCTCGTCTGCGTCGGTTAAATCATCGTGATCGATTGCTGCACATTTTCCGAACCATTCCGTCGCCTCTTCTTTACGGCCAGCGGTGTGAAGTGCATCGGCATATGCATAACGTAAACGCACCGCCCACTCTTCATTCTCGGTCTTCAGTTCTTTACAGGTCAAAGTGATTACCGCAGCATCTAGTTCCCCCAGGTCACGACGAGCACCTGATGCAACAATTCGCATCTCGATTTCTTCCGGTTTAGCCAGACGTTTAACCTCATCAGAACCCGCCAAATTCAGGGCTTTCAGGGGTCTTCCAAGACCGCGTTCGCAATCTGCCATAACTGGCCACATTGAAACATCTCCAGAAATTCGGTGTGCTGCTCTTAATTCCTTTAACGCAATCTCGTAATATCCCGCACGATAAGCCGCATAGCCCGCGCTCTCTCGAACGACTGCTAAACGCCCTGCGTGATGCGCAGCAGCAACTCCGTGTTTATGCGCGAGCTCTGGATCAGAATCCATATGGATATTTATAGACACCAAATGACGTGCGACAACTTTTGCGTTCTCTGCTGACAAACTTAACAACTCTGCGCGAACACTTTTTTCTAACTCTTCTCCAGTAATCTCATCTGGAATATCTGGTTCAAAAATTCGAGGACGGATACGCGATTGGTCGCGATCTTGCGGAGTGGGCCGAAACCCCCGTGGATCGCTGGCTTCACGACCTGTGCTGACATTTCGGGTTGCGCCACGACGGTCGCTAGAGCCACCGCGAGCTGGTAAATCCTCGCGCCGACGATCTTTATTTGGACCAGATGCAGGGCGAGATGATGGGCGAGCAGAAGAAGGTCGTGAAGATGACGAAGAGGAGGGACGACTGGATGGACGCGATGAATTATCGCGAGGTTTTCTCTCATCCATTTCCTACTCCTCTATTTAGATTTTAATTTTTGTTAATCAACTGCGATAAGTGTACGAGAAAAAGCCGAGAGAAATAAAAAAGGGGCACTCGTGAAAGTGCCCCTTTTTATAAAAGAAGTCCGGCGACGTTCTACTCTCCCACAAGGTCACCCTTGCAGTACCATCGACGCTGAGAGGCTTAACTTCCGGGTTCGG
>CANMCL010000079.1 GCA_947496345.1 Actinomycetota bacterium | reverse complement strand
CTAGTGAGAATTTCACTTCGCTCGAAAGGGCCTCAAGTAAGCGCAAGAAGTATTCGTTCACGTGCCCGCTTGACCAGGGCGCTATTGCGCCATCGTTGATAGATAGATTGTCATCAGGTACAACCAATTCGGCATCAACTTCTAATTTCGTACCTATCCCCGAGCACTCAGGGCAAGCACCAAATGGTGAGTTGAAGGAGAATGAACGCGGTTCTAACTCTTCAAAAGATAGGTTGCAATCGTGACAAGCTAAATGCTCACTATAGGTGCGCTCCTTCTCCACCCCTTTGCTATCAACGAAATCGAGAAGCACTATTCCGCTCGCCAAACGAAGTGCGGTTTCAATGGAGTCGGTCAGACGAGATTTCGATTCTGCTTTAGCGGTTAAGCGATCAACCACGACTTCAATGGTGTGCTTCTCTTGCTTCTTAAGCTTTGGTGGTTCAGAGAGCGAGATAGTTTCGCCATCAACGCGGGCGCGCGAATATCCCTGGGTAACAAGTTCGGCAAAGAGATCAACGAACTCACCTTTACGTTCCCGAATAACCGGCGCTAGAACTTGGAATTTAGTCGTTGCCGGCATCGTAAGAATTTGATCAACAATTTGCTGCGGACTCTGGCGTGAGACTGCCTTCCCGCACTTAGGACAATGCGGACGCCCAGCACGTGCAAAAAGCAGGCGGAGGTAATCATAAACTTCGGTAATTGTTCCGACTGTAGACCGTGGATTTCGGTTGGTTGATTTCTGATCAATAGAAACTGCCGGCGATAGACCTTCGATAAAGTCAACATCAGGCTTATCCATCTGCCCTAAGAATTGGCGTGCATAAGCTGAAAGTGATTCAACATATCTGCGTTGGCCCTCAGCAAATATCGTGTCAAAGGCAAGCGATGATTTTCCCGACCCTGACAATCCAGTGAAAACAATTAGCGCTTCGCGCGGAAGTTCAATCGAGACATCTTTGAGATTGTGCTCGCGGGCACCGCGCACAATTAATTTATCGATGCTCATTTAAATTCCCGCCTCGCCCATCCCGCGCAATTCTTTCTTCAACTCTCTGATTTCATCACGCAGACGCGCTGCAAGTTCAAATTGCAGATCACCTGCGGCAGAGCGCATCTGCTCGGTGAGGGAGCCTATCAAGGCAAGGAGTTCTTGGCGCGGTAGAGAGAGAACTGTCTTTGTGTGGAATCCAAGATCGGGAACTAAAGCCTTCCCGCCCTTCTTAGCCTTGGCGCTGGCAAGTAAATCATCTGTGTCGTCGCTCTCGCGTGCAATGGTGTCGGTTATATCTGCGATCTTCTTACGAAGTGGCTGCGGATCGACTCCTCGTTCTAAATTGTATGCAACTTGCTTTGCACGACGACGATTGGTTTCATCAATTGCCTGAGCCATAGATTTCGTGATGTTATCGGCATACATATGAACTTCACCTGAAACATTTCGCGCAGCGCGTCCGATAGTTTGAATCAACGAAGTCGCAGAGCGCAAGAAACCCTCTTTATCGGCATCTAGGATTGCAACGAGTGAAACTTCAGGTAAATCCAAACCTTCACGCAGCAAATTGATGCCAATCAATACGTCATATTCTCCGGTACGCAGTTCGCGAAGTAACTCGACTCGGCGCAGGGTGTCCACTTCAGAATGCAAATAACGCACGCGAACTCCGCGCTCTTGCAGATAGTCAGTTAAATCTTCAGACATTTTCTTAGTTAAAGTGGTGACCAAAATACGCTCATTCTTAGCGGCGCGGATATTAATCTCATTTAATAGATCATCTATCTGACCTTTAATCGGTTTAATAATGATTGCCGGATCAACCAAACCGGTTGGACGAATTACCTGTTCTACAACATCGCCTTCAACCTTGGCCATCTCATATTTCCCAGGAGTAGCGGAGAGAAATAGCTTCTGTCCCACACGCTCTAAGAATTCGGGCCATTTAAGTGGGCGGTTATCCATCGCACTTGGCAGTCGGAAACCGTGTTCAACGAGCGTGCGCTTGCGGGATGCATCACCTTCAAACATTGCACCGATCTGCGGAACGGTTACGTGGCTCTCATCAATAACTAATAGGAAATCTTCCGGAAAGTAATCGAGCAGACAGTTTGGGGCAGAGCCTGGTTCGCGTCCATCTAGATGTCGCGAGTAGTTCTCAATTCCCGAACAGAAACCAAGTTGTTCCATCATTTCTAGATCGAAGGTGGTGCGCATCTTTAAGCGCTGGGCTTCTAATAACTTGCCCTGCTTTTCAAATAGATTGAGTTGAATTTGCAACTCATCTTGGATCTCCCCCATCGCCCGCTTCATTGTTTCTGGTCCTGCGGCGTAGTGGGTAGCTGGGAAGATGTAGATCTCGGTCTCATCACGCAAGATTTCGCCAGTTAATGGATGCAGCGTCATTATCTTTTCAATCTCATCTCCGAACATTTCGATTCGGATCGCCAGCTCTTCGTACATTGGAATAATCTCGATTGTGTCGCCTCGAACACGGAATGTGCCGCGCTCAAAGGCCATATCGTTTCTTTGGTACTGCACATCGACAAATTTGCGCAGTAACTTATTGCGCTCAATTTCATCGCCCACTTTTAGGCGAATCATGCGATCGATATATTCCTGTGGTGTACCGAGTCCATAGATACAAGAAACTGTTGCGACCACGATTACATCTCTGCGGGTTAGCAATGAATTTGTGGCCGAGTGGCGTAAGCGTTCTACTTCATCGTTGACGCTGGAGTCTTTTTCGATGAAGGTATCCGTCTGCGGAACATAAGCTTCAGGTTGGTAATAGTCATAATAAGAAACAAAGTATTCGACTGCGTTATTGGGTAAGAGTTCACGGAATTCATTAGCAAGCTGCGCTGCCAGAGTTTTATTTGGCGCTAAGACCAGCGTTGGTCTCTGCAGGCGCTCAATTAACCAGGCTGTTGTTGCAGATTTGCCGGTACCAGTTGCACCAAGCAAGACGACATCCTGGACACCAGCATCGATTCGTCGTGCGATCTCTTCAATTGCTTGTGGTTGATCTCCGGCAGGCACATAATCACTAATAACCTGGAATGGTTCGACCTTTCGCTGCAGGTCAGAGATCGGGCGCATTTTCCTAGCCTACTTCGCTCGGCTCGGTAATTCCTCCCAGAGGTTTTCTACAGCGCGCAGCAACTGGTCTTCATCGCCGTCATTGGTGATCACAAAATCAGCCAGCGCTTGGCGTGCGTCGCGAGTGGCTTGAGAGGCTATGCGCCGCTCTATTTCAGAGATAAACATTCCACGCTTTCGCAGACGCTCCTTACGGATTTCTAAATCTGCTTCAACTGTAATAACTAAATCAAAATTCTTAGCCGAACCAGACTCTGCTAGAAGTGGAATCTCATAGATTAGAACTTCACCAGGTTGCAGATCTGAAACAACTTCTGCGAATAGTTCACGAACTCGTGGATGAACAATTGCTTCTAAATCTTCCTTCGCTTGCGGGTCTGAAAAGATGATCTCTGCTAACGCCTTGCGATCAATATCTCCATCACGCATTATCTTTTCGCCAAAGTGCAGGATAACTTCATCAAACCCTTCACTGCCTCGCTCGATTGCGACTCTGGCAAGTTGATCGGCATCAACAACACGCGCGCCAAGATCAGAGAAATATTGCGCAGCCAGAGATTTACCGGCACCGATTCCTCCGGTAAGAGCGACGATCAACATATCGCCAACTCTACCTCGGAGCAGAACTTTGGAGCATAAGAAAAGGCCCACCCGAAGGTGAGCCTTTTCTTCTTAACTACTTATTCTGCAGATGCTTCAGCAACAACTTCTTCTACCGCAGGAGCAGCAGCGTCAGCAGCTTTCGCTTCTGCCTTCTGCTTCTTGTGCGCTAGGAAACGAGTCTGTGCCTCTTGGTACTGACGTTCCCATTCTTCGCGTTGTGAATCAAAGCCTGGCTTCCATTCCTGTGTATCAGGATCGAAACCTTCTGGATAAATGAAGTTTCCAGCGGCATCATAACGAGCAGCCATTCCGTATTGAGTTGGATCGAATGCTTCGATTTCAACTTCGTGGCCTTCATTGGCTTGCTTAAGTGAAAGAGAGATGCGACGACGCTCAAGATCGATATCAATGATCTTCACGAAGAGTTCGTCATCTACTGCAACAACTTGCTCTGGAATTTCAACGTGACGTTCTGCCAACTCAGAAATGTGAACGAGTCCTTCAATTCCTTCGTGAACACGAATAAATGCTCCGAATGGAACTAGCTTTGTCACGACGCCTGGAACAACCTGATTGATTGTGTGGGTGCGTGCAAATGCCTGCCATGGATCTTCTTGAGTTGCCTTGAGTGAGAGTGAAACACGTTCGCGCTCAAAATCAACTTCGAGAACTTCAACAGTTACTTCATCGCCAACTTCAACAACTTCGCCCGGATGATCAATGTGCTTCCAAGAAAGTTCAGAAACGTGAACGAGACCATCAACGCCACCAAGGTCAACGAATGCACCAAAGTTTACGATTGATGAAATCACGCCAGTGCGTACCTGACCCTTTTGGAGTTGATTCAAGAATGTTGTGCGTGACTCGGATTGAGTCTGCTCAAGGAATGCACGGCGAGAAAGAACAACGTTATTGCGGTTCTTATCGAGTTCGATAATACGAGCCTCAACTTCCTTACCGATGTAAGGAGTTAGATCGCGTACGCGACGCATTTCAACCAGTGATGCTGGCAAGAAGCCGCGCAGACCGATATCTACGATCAAGCCACCCTTAACAACTTCAATAACTGTTCCGACGACAACTTCATCGCGCTCTTTCTTGCCTTCAATGTCTCCCCAGGCGCGCTCGTACTGTGCGCGCTTCTTAGAAAGAATTGTGCGGCCTTCTTTATCTTCCTTCTGTAGAACGAGCGCTTCAATGCGATCGCCCACCTTAACAATGTCATTTGGATCTGCATCGTGGCGGATTGAAAGTTCGCGGGAAGG
>CANMCL010000078.1 GCA_947496345.1 Actinomycetota bacterium | reverse complement strand
ATTATTCCGATCTCAGAACTTGCCATTGGCGATGATTTCATCGTTAAACCTGGAGCCCGCGTTGCAACTGATGGATTGGTAATTTCAGGAACTTCTTCGGTGAATAACTCAATGTTGACTGGAGAATCTGTACCTATCGAAGTTTCCCCTGGCTCGCGCGTAATCGGGGCTTCACTTAATAACAATGGGCGAATCATTGTTAGAGCAACGCGTATTGGCAGTGATACTGAACTAGCGCGCATCACATCTATGGTGGTGCAAGCACAAGGCCAGAAAGCCCCGATCCAAAGAGTCGCTGACCGAATCGCCTCCGTCTTTGTGCCAGTTGTCACCTTGCTGGCAATCGCAACTTTCTTCGCTTGGTATTACTTAGGAAATGATGGTGCCGGATCTTCCTTGGCGCAATCGATTCAGATCGCAATTACCGTTCTAGTTATTGCCTGCCCTTGCGCACTTGGCTTAGCAACCCCGGTTGCTCTCTTAGTTGCATCAGGGCGCGGCGCATCTCGTGGAATTGTCTTGCGGCAGCCGCGAGTATTGGAACTTGCTCGTAAAGTAGATGTTGTCGTTCTCGATAAAACCGGAACTCTCACAACCGGTGTTATGAAAGTTCATGATGCAACAATTCCAACTAGCGCACATAAAGTCTTGGGTTCAACTTATGCAGGAATGTTAAATGAGAAGACGATTTTATCTTCCGCGCTCTCTTTGGAATTAGCAAATGACCATCCAGTCGGTCAGGCGATTGTTTCGCACGCCCTAGCAAGTGGCGCAACCCGCCACGAAGTCGTGGAGTTCACACAAACACCTGGTGCAGGAGTCGCCGGTCGCGTTCTGCTCGGAGCGATTTCACCAGTTGTGCTTATAGGAACACCGAAAGCAATTGCCCACAGCACAACCACATTTGATCCAGCGATTGCAGAAGCGATTGCACGTGGTGAAGAAGCGGGCTTATCTGTTGCTGTTCTTGCTTGGGATGGAGTCGCAATTGCAGTCTTTGCAGTCGGCGACCAAGTGAAGTCAGATGCAGCAGCAACTATTTCTGCGCTAATTCAGGCTGGCGCAACTCCTTGGTTGGTAACCGGTGATAACGAAGAGAGCGCGGGAGCTATCGCGCGCTTGGTCGGAATCAAGGGTGAGAATGTAATTGCTCGCGCACTACCTGATGAAAAGTTAGCGCGAGTGACTGCTCTAAAAGATGCTGGCCACACTGTTTTGATGATTGGCGATGGAATTAACGATGCCGCAGCCCTTGCCGCCGCAGATTTGAGTATGGCGATGGGTACGGGTACAGATACAGCGATATCAACTGCGGATATTACGCTGATGCGCCCAGAACTTATGAGCGTTGTCGATGCGCTAACGCTTTCAAAGCGTACCTTGCGGACCATTAAATCAAATTTAGCTTGGGCATTTGCCTATAACGTTATTGGAATACCTATAGCTGCCGCAGGTTTGTTAACACCGATGTATGCCGCAGGAGCCATGGCAATTAGCTCGTTATTTGTTGTTACAAACTCTTTAAGAATTAGGTAGTACTACTTAGCTTAAAACTACTTAAGTTTAAAACTTGGATACTTATCTGTAACTAGCAAGAGCATGTAACCCTGTACACGGTTCCAATATGCGATTGTGCCGAAAACAATCTCGCCGGCCCAACGAGGATACTTGCCTGTTATTGATGTTTGCACCCAAGCAATTACCGTTACAACCAATGAAATTAACAAGTAAACAATTCCGACGATGTAATGTGGAATAGCCAAGATCCACTTAACTAGCGGAAGCCAACGGTTTAACTTCTTTCCGCCGTCTACATCAGGAAATACAACTGAAACTTTTGAGTTTGATTCAATAGAAGGGTACTTATCATTTAAAATCAAAACGTAGGCTGCTAATCGAGTTGAAAGTTCCATAAGAGCGTGATTGAAAGTTAAAACATAGCTTGGGTATTTTCCGCGAAAAAGCAGCGCCAAAAGAGTTGGCAAGACGATCAACCCTGCCGTACCAGCAGCCCAGTTCTCGCTCTCGCTAAAAGTTGACTGCGCAAAGGCTGCTACAAAGATGACTACTGGAAATGCGAGAATGCCGCGCCAAAATACTGTGGTGCGGTTGCGATCCTTATGCTTAATTTGGATCTCGGTTTTTACCTGGCTAGCCATATCAAGACCTTTTTCTAGTAGCGGGGGCAGGATTTGAACCTACGACCTCTGGGTTATGAGCCCAGCGAGCTACCGAGCTGCTCCACCCCGCGTCGGAAGTGTCAGTCTAAAGGGTGGGCAAGTAATAGCCAAATCCGCCTATTTAGCGAATGAGAATTACTGACGTCCTTCTGCAGCAATAGCGGCGGCAAGTGCAGCCTTTAAGCGATCTTGTGCACGTCCATATGCTGCAAAATCTCCCTTAGCGAGTGCTGCATTTCCATCAGCAATTGCTTGCTTTGCACTTTGCAGCGCAGATTTTAGATCTGCAGATGCATTATCAGTCGTTGATGTTGTTGGAGTACCAGAAGAAGATGTTCCGGAGTTGCCACCGAATACTTGATCAAGTGCGCCCTTTAGCGAACTATCGAAACCGATTACATCACCAAATGAGACGAGTACTTTCTGCAGAAGTGGATAAGCAGCTGTATTAGAAGTTGCCTTCACATATACCGGCTGTACATAAAGCAATCCACCACCGACTGGAAGTGTCAACAAGTTTCCGAGCACAACATCTGATCCACCTTGGCGAAGCAAGGAGAGCGAGTTGGCGACTTCTGGTTTTGCTTCGAAGTTAGAGGCAACTTGTGAAGGTCCAGCGACGTTAGTGCTGCGCGGTAGTTGTAGCACGGTAATTTTTCCGTAATTCGGACCGTTATTTGAATCAACAACTGCGAATGCAGATAAGTTTTCACGACCACCACGTGGAACAAATGGTGTTGTCAAAGTAAATGTTGGCTTATCTGAACCTGGCATTTCTAGCGTCATGTAATAAGGAGGTTGTGCTCCTGCATTGGCACCGAATGTTGAAGGATCACGAGGTACGCGCCAGAAATCTTGTCCGCCATAGAAAGCTGAAGCGGTTTGCACGTGGTACGAGCTAAGCACATCACGTTGTACTCGGAAGAGATCTTCGGGGTAACGAATATGCTCAAGAAGTTCCTTAGACATCTTGCTCTTTGGCGTAACAGTATTTGGGAAGGCCTTCATCCAAGTCTTTAGAACTGGATCCTTCTCATCCCACTGGTACAAAACAACGGTGCCGTCATAGGCGTCAACCGTGGCTTTTACAGAGTTTCGGATGTAGTTGATATTTCTATTTGTCTGAGCGGTTATCGCGGCAGAGTTGGTAGTTAACGCATCTGTCGTTGCGGTGCTCAGTGATGTTGTCTGTGAATATGGATATCCCGCACTTGTTGTGTACCCATCGATAATCCATTGGATTTTTCCATCAACAATTGCAGGGTATGGATCTCCATCTAGGGTTAACCAAGGTGCAACCTTGGCTACGCGCTCACGTGGTGAACGGTTGTAGAGAATCTTTGATTCTGAGTTGATCAAATTTGAAAGAACAATGCGTTGCTCTTGATACTGAATAGCAAAGAGCAACTTTTTAAATAAGCCGCCCATTGGTACGCCACCATCACCGGTGTAGGTGTAATTCTTCTGACCATTTTCTGATGCATCATCTGGATAGTCGAATTCAACTGGTGTATCTGTCTTTGGCCCACCGATGATTGAATAATCAGGAACGTTCTCACCGAAGTAGATACGTGGTTGGAACTTTCCAAGTCCTGTTGTCGGTGGCAAATCTCCGACCAAGAAGGTTGGCTTGCCATCGGAGTCAACGCTATTTCCAAATGCGGAAACAAAACCAAAACCGTGGGTGTAGACCAAATGGTCGTTAATCCAATTTCGACTTGGGTTGCCATCGATATTGAGTTCGCGAACTGCAACAACCACATCGCGCTGTACTCCATTTACGGTGTAACGATCAATATCTAGAGATTCTGGGAATGTGTAATAAGGCTTGATTTGTTGCAACTGGCGGAAAGTCGCGGAAAGAACGTTTGGATCCATCAAACGAATATTTGCAATCGTTGCCGCATCATTCGCTAGTTGGCCAGAGTTGGTGGCGATTGTTGCTTGATAATCCTTCATCTCGACATCAGCAATGCCATAGGCATCGCGGGTTGACTCGATATTGCGCTGAATAAATGGAGCTTCTTTCGATGATTCAGATGGCTTTACTTGGAACTGCTGTACGGCGCCAGGGTAAACACCGGCAATCAAGACAGATGCACCAACCATCAACGCGGTTCCGGCGGCAGGCAAGACCAAAGATTTTCGGACGATATTGGCAAAGAAGAGAAGTGAACAGATAACTGCGATTGCAGCCAAAATAGATTTCGCAGGAAGCGTTGCATTTACATCGGTGTAAGTAAGACCGGTAATAAGTCTGCTCTCTTTAAGTGCGAGGGCATAGCGATCAAACCAATATGCAACAGCCTTAACTAGAACGATTAGCCCGAGAAGAATAGAGAGTTGTACGCGCGCAGCAACGGAAATGCGATTAGTGCGAAGCTGCGGACGAATTCCGCCGTAAACATAGTGAACGGCAACGCTGGCAAGTGTCGCCAGGATTAGAGTTGAGATTGCCCAACCAATAAGAGTTTGTAGGAATGGCAAACGGAATGCGAAGAATGATATATCCAGACCGAATTGCGGATCTTTAACTCCGAAATCAGTGGAGTTCTTAAATTGCAACCAAGAGCTCCAAAGTTGAACACCGCTGGTTCCGCCAAAGTAGAAGAGAGCTAGCGCGATTCCAGGGAAAACTAATTTGCGGATTGGATCAATCGTGGCGCGATAACGTTCGAGGTTATCGGATTCCATTGCCATAGAAACATCGAAGGGGCGGCGGCGGTAAGCGATATAAACATTTGCGGAAATAATTAGCGATGTAACCAAGCCGGCAACAATAAAGAGGGCAATTTTTGT
>CANMCL010000077.1 GCA_947496345.1 Actinomycetota bacterium | reverse complement strand
GGTATTCCTGGCACAGTCGGTGCATCGCCAATTCAAAACATTGGCGCATACGGCCACGAAGTAAGTGAATTCATTACAAGAGTGCGCACTTACGATCGTGAAAAAAAGGAGATTAAAACTTTCACAAATGAAGAGTGTCAATTCTCTTATCGCAATTCGTATTTCAAAGCCCATCCTGGACGTTATGTTGTAATCGAAGTTCAGTTCCAGTTGCGCATGGGCGTGGAATCAAATCCAATTACTTATGCCGAATTAGCCAATAAGTTAGAAATTGGTATTGGCGAAAAGGCACCAGTCGCAGCAACTCGCAAAGCAGTGCTTGAACTGCGCGCCGCAAAGGGAATGTTGTTAAATCCCAGCGATCGCGATTCGTGGTCCGCTGGTTCTTTCTTTACCAATCCAATCATTGATGCCGCAACTGCAGCAAAGCTACCGGCAGATGCACCACGTTGGCCACAAGCAGATGGCCGAATTAAAACGAGTGCTGCTTGGTTAATTGAGCATTCAGGAGTTAAGAAAGGCGATTCTTTCGGGGGAGCGCGCGTATCAAGCAAACATGTTTTAGCTCTGACTAACGCAGCAAACGCAACCGCTCAAGATATTGCTAGCCTGGCAAAGAGCGCACAAAAGCACGTTGAAGATACTTTCGGAATTACCTTAGAAACTGAAGTAAATCTGATCGGGCTTAACCTTCAGTAAGCAACTTCTTGATACGTCCAATACCTTCGACGATATCTTCATCGCTTGTCGCATAAGAAAAACGTAGGTAACCAGATGGACCAAAAGCTTCACCTGGAACAGCGGCCACCTCTACTTCTTCCAAGATAAGCGTTGCGAGTTCTGCAGAAGTCTTAGGAGTTTTCCCGCGGATGGTTTTACCAAGTACGCCTTTAACTGATGGATAAACATAGAAAGCACCAGTTGGTGTTGGGCAGACAAAACCAGGAATCTCATTTAACAAGCCAACAATTAATTTGCGGCGACGATCAAATGCTTCACCCATTTTGTGAACTGCTGATAAATCACCAGTAAGTGCTGCAATCGCTGCGCGCTGTGAAACATTTGAAACATTTGAAGAAAGGTGTGATTGCAAGTTAGTTGCGGCTTTAATCGCATCCTTGGGACCGATCATCCAACCTACGCGCCAACCAGTCATTGCATAAGTCTTGGCAACGCCATTGATTATGATGCAGGTATCTGCAAGTCCCGGCACCAAGACGGGCATTGATGGGGCAGTAGCGCCGTCATAAAGTAAGTGCTCGTAAATCTCATCTGAGATAACCCAAATATTATTCTTCAGCGCCCATTCGCCGATTGCCTTTACTTGCTCAACAGAATAGACCGAACCAGTTGGATTAGACGGTGAACAAAAGAGAAGTGCCTTAGTCTTTGGAGTACGCGCTGCTTCTAACTGTTCAACAGTCACTAAGTAATTTTGTGATTCATCAGCAAATACTTCAACGGATTTTCCGCCAGCAAGTTGTACGCACTCTGGATAAGTCGTCCAATACGGTGATGGCAGAAGTACTTCATCACCTGGATCAATAATTGTGGCAAATGCTTGATAGACCGCTTGCTTTCCGCCGTTAGTAACAAGAACTTGATCTGCAGTGATTACATAATTTGAATCACGCTTAGTCTTTGCAACAATTGCTTCGCGCATTTCTGGCAGTCCAGCAGCAGGTGTGTAACGATGATTTGCAACAACTTTTGTTGCGGCTGCAGCAGCCTCGACGATGTAATCAGGAGTTGGAAAATCAGGTTCGCCAGCGCCGAAACCAATAACTGGACGTCCTGCTGCTTTCAAAGCCTTCGCCTTTGCATCAACTGCCAAAGTGGCCGATTCTGCGATTGCTGCGATTCGTGCGGAAACTCTGCTCATAGGTGAAGTCTGCCCTATACGAGCGCAAAATTGAGCGCGAGTTTTACCTACCCCCCATTCACCGTCTACACTTCGACGCTCACGAGGATTTGCAATTCCCTAGGGTTTTGTCCTGCCCTCGCGAAGGGCAGTAGCTCAATTGGCTAGAGTTGCCGTCTCCAAAGCGGCCGGTTGGGGGTTCGAGTCCCTCCTGCCCTGCAAGTAGTTTTAAAGTTTTAAAGAAGTACTAAACGATTTAATGATTGGAAGGAACGACGATGACAGAGTCAACAGAACACGTTGCCGAGAAACTCGGCCTGTTCGCACGCGTTGGCCTTTTCTATCGCCAAATCGTTTCTGAACTTTCTAAAGTTGTTTGGCCAACACGTAAACAACTAAGTACTTACACCGCAGTAGTAATGGTCTTCGTGACTTTTGTTATCGCCGTGGTTTCAATCTTTGACTTGGTAATTACCAAGCTCGTGTTCTGGGTATTTGGGTAAGGTAGAAAATGACTGAAAACCAGACCCCCGATGCTTTCGAAGCAGCGCTCGCCGCAAATGCGGATGAGTTAACCTCTGGCGTCGTCGCACCTGCAGAAGATCTTGTTGAAGAAGTAATTTCAACTGATGCGCCCGTAGATGATCTTGCGCTCGCTAGCGATGAAGATGGTGATCTTGAATCAGACGAGAACGATCCAAATGCAGAATTCCGCCGCACTCTTCGTGCAGCGATCGGTGATTGGTATGTAGTCCATTCTTATGCAGGTTACGAAAAGAAGGTTCGCGATAACCTCCATAACCGCATCAACTCACTTCACATGGAAGATTACATTTTCCAGATCGAAGTCCCTGAAGAAGAAGTAATGGAAATTAAGAACGGCCAGCGCAAGCAGGTTAAGCGCAATATCTACCCAGGCTACGTTTTGGTCCGTATGGAGCTAACTGATGAATCTTGGACTGCGGTTCGCAATACTCCAGGAGTTACAGGCTTCGTCGGAAACGCACACCACCCAAGTCCACTCAGCATGGATGAAGTAGAAAAGATTCTTGCTCCACGTCCAGTTAAGAAATCTGACAAGGCTGAAATCCGCGTTGTTGACTTCGAAGTCGGCGAATCTGTCACTGTTATGGATGGCCCATTTGCAACGCTTCCAGCATCAATTTCCGAGATTATGCCTGAGCAAGCAAAACTTAAGGTTCTCGTTTCGATCTTCGGACGCGAAACACCAGTTGAACTTTCATTCGCTCAAGTACAGAAAATTTAATTAAGAGAAACTAGAAAAGGAATAAAAAAATGGCACCAAAGAAGAAGGCAACAGGATTCATCAAGTTGCAGATCCAAGCTGGCGCAGCTACACCTGCACCACCAGTAGGTCCTGCCCTTGGTCAGCATGGTGTCAACATCATGGAGTTCGTGAAGGCTTACAACGCTGCCACTGAATCTCAAAAGGGTCAGATCATTCCAGTAGAGATCACTGTCTACGAAGATCGCTCATTTACATTTATCACCAAGACTCCACCAGCATCACGTCTTATCTTGAAGGCTGCTGGCGTCGATAAGGGATCACCAGTTCCACACAAGACCAAGGTTGCAAACATCACCATGGCTCAGGTTCAGGAGATCGCAAAGGTAAAGATGGCTGACCTCAATGCAAATGACATTGATGCAGCAAGCAAGATCATCGCCGGTACTGCTCGCTCAATGGGTATCACTGTCGGTTAATTAAATTTCTACTTCTCACCGTGAGAAGTAGATGTGGGAGAACCTCGCTGGTTCGTTAACCACAACCACTAGCTCGATAGCAATATCGAGGAATGAGGAAGATATGAAGCGCTCAAAGAAATACACAGCGGCAGCTGAAAAGGTAAAGAAAGACCACCTTTACACACCGCTTGAAGCAGTAACACTTGCTAAAGAGACAACAACAACTAAGTACGACTCAACTATTGAAGTTGCACTCGTTCTTGGCGTTGATCCAAAGAAAGCCGATCAAGCAATCCGCTCAACTGTTAACTTGCCACACGGCACAGGAAAGACAGCTCGCGTACTTGTATTCGCAAACGGAGAGCGCGCTGAAGAAGCACGCGCAGCCGGTGCGGACATTGTCGGCGGCGATGACCTAATTGATGAAGTTTCAAAGGGTCGCCTTGATTTCGATGCAGTTGTTGCAACACCAGATTTGATGGGTAAGGTCGGTCGCCTCGGTAAAGTTCTTGGAACTCGCGGACTTATGCCAAACCCAAAGACCGGAACAGTTACTAACGATGTAACAAAGGCAGTGAACGACATCAAGGGCGGAAAGATTGAATTCCGTATTGATAAGAATTCAAACCTTCACTTCATCATCGGTAAGGCATCATTTACTGCAACTCAACTTGCAGAGAACTATGCAGCTGCTCTCGATGAAGTACACCGCGCAAAGCCAAACTCATCAAAGGGTCGCTATGTGCAAAAGGCAGTTGTTTCAACAACGATGGGACCTGGAATCCAAGTAGATCCAAACCTCGTTCGCGAACCGGCAGCTAACTAGTTTTAAATAAATCCGGCTCTCGGCGGGCTTGGGACTTGGTTCGTTAAAGTCCCTGCGCTCCACCGAGAGCCGGATTTTTTACGCTCAGATTTGACCTTGCTTTACGCAAACCCTTAAAGTTCAGGCATAACCAAAGACCGCAGGTCTGATCTCGCAAGAGTGAAGATAATTGAGGAATCTCAGCCCGCGTAGGTGTTCACATTAATCCGTGCGCATTTACGCGTCACGGATTTTTTTATTGCCTGAGGTCACAAAGCAAGTGGCTATAGAGCGAAAGCGTCCATAGCCAATCAAACTAGCGGAAGGTGAACCGAATGGCTCGCCCAGTAAAAGAAGCAGCAGTTGCTGAACTGACTGAAGATTTCAAGTCAGCTAATGCAACATACCTAACCGAATATCGCGGCCTAACCGTGACTTCGATGAAGGAATTGCGTCGCAGCCTTGGTGCAGATACCAAGTACAGCGTCGTCAAGAACACCCTTACAAAGATTGCAGCAAAGAATGCCGGCGTAGACATCTCTGATGATCTACTTGTTGGTCCTTCAGCACTTGCATTCATCAAGGGCGATCCAATTGATGCAGCACGTAACTTAAAGA
>CANMCL010000076.1 GCA_947496345.1 Actinomycetota bacterium | reverse complement strand
ATTGTTGCAGAAACTTTGAATAGGCTGCGCGTTACGAGTGGTAAGTATCAGATCGCATCAAACTCTGGAAATTTGCCTGTGACTGTTATAAATGACTTTAGTGTTCCGGTGATCGTAAACATTAAATTTACGACTTTGAATTCGCGTCTTCAAGTTTCTAGCGTTGTCGGACTGCAAATTCCCGCAAATTCCCGAACCCAATTAGCAATGCCATTTAAAGTTATTGCTCCAGGTGCAACAACGGTTACTGCACAAATAACCAATAAAAATAGTCGAGCGGTTGGTCTGCCTTCTAAACTCGCTATAAATATCACTATTTTTGATTCAAGGGTTACTGGCTTCACAATTGGCGCGGCGGTTCTGTTATTTGTTGCCGCAATAACCCAAACTATTCGCAGGGTAAGGAAGGGGCGCAATGAAGAACAATGATCTCTTCCGCGCCTCTGGCGTTATGGCGATTGGAACAATTCTCTCGCGAATTACTGGATTCTTCCGCGCAATATTGGCTGTAGCAGTTCTTGGCACTGCTCTTTTGGCGGACTCTTACAACGTAGCAAACACCATGCCTAATATTTTGTATAACTTATTAGTCGGTGGCGCGCTAACTGCAATTTTTGTTCCACAACTTGTTAGATCTTTCTCTGATGAAGATGGCGGGCACGGTTTCGCATCTCGCTTAGTTACAACAATTTCTGGAATTCTCTTACTGCTGGTCTTGGTCGGTGTAATTTTTGCACCTGCTTTGGTGCGTCTCTACGCCCCAGAGTTTGCGACAACTGGTTTTGAAAAAGAATTTTCGATCGCAGTTGCCTTTACTCGTTATTGCCTTCCACAAATATTCTTTTTAGGGCTATTTACTATGCTCGGGCAGGTCGCAAATGCCCGCGGCTCTTTTGCACCTCTTATGTGGGCGCCAATTGCCAATAATCTGGTTGTAATTGCAGTTTTTGCTGGTGTCTTGATTATGCAGAATAGTTTGTCGGTTGAAAACATCACTGATGGACAAATCCAACTTTTAGGCTGGGGAACAACTCTCGGAATCGTGGTGCAAGCCTTAATTTTGATTCCGGTTGTTAAAAGATCCGGTATTCGCTTGCGGCCAATCTTTGGAGTCGCCGGGTTAGGTAAGTCATTTTCTTTGGCTGGATGGACCTTGGTTTATGTCCTTATCTCACAAATCGGTTATTTAATTACTGTAAATGTCGCAACTAGCGCTGCGGTCCGAAGCGCTCAAGCCGGAATCGAGACCGGTGTTGGCTTCACACCGTTTACCAGCGCTTATTACATAATGTTGTTGCCGTATTCCATTGTGACCATATCAATAGTTACCGCACTTTTGCCGCACCTTTCTAAGTTAGCTATTGATAAAAACGTTAATGAAGTTAAGAAGCAACTAATTCGTGCGATTCGCATGTGTGGCGTAGTTACTGTGCCGAGTTCGGTTGCTTTCTTACTATTTGGTTCGTTAATGACTGAAGTTCTCTACTTTGGTATTTCACTAGAAGATTCTCGATACATTGGTTATGTCCTCTCCGCTCTTAGTTTGGGGCTTGTGGCATTTTCAATAAACCTTGTGTTGATTCGCGGCTTTAATGCTTTTGAAGATACTAAAACTCAAGTTATATCAATTTTAATTATTAACATCGTCTCTTCTGCACTTGCATATTTATTCCTAGCCACTTTAGAGAATGAACATGTAACCATCGGGCTTGGCTTAGCCTTTTCAATCAGTTACATAATTGGTTTGTTTATTACAATCGCACTTTTGCGCAGACATATTGGAAAATTTGAGTACTCGCACTTTCTCGGACAGCATCTGCGCCTATATTTGGCATCTTTCTCAGCGATGCTTCCTTTCTTTGCTATCGCACTCTTCTTTGGATGGGTGAGTGACGATGCTCAGCCAATAATCGGTGTTTTAAGGTTGGTTTTCGTCCTGGTTGGTGGTGGAACCGGTTTCTTATTATTAGGGCACGTATTCAAGATAACTGAGATAGCAGCTCTTAAAGAGTTCGCAATCTCACTATTGCGCAAACGTAAGGCATCTCGCAAAAGATAAGTAGAAGTGGATACGCTGAGCACATGGTAAGAGATCTTGTAATTGTTGGTTCTGGCCCGGCTGGATATACAGCGGCAATCTACGCCGCGCGCGCTCAGTTAGATCCGATTATCTACGAAGGCTCCGTTACCGCAGGTGGCGCACTGATGAACACAACTGAGGTGGAAAACTTTCCAGGATTTGTTGATGGCGTAATGGGTCCAGATTTAATGGACAGTATGCGAAAACAAGCTAAGCGTTTTGGTGCAGAACTAATCACTGATGATGTCGTTGAAATGGATTTATCAGGCGAAATTAAAATTATTAAAGATGGCTCTGGTAACACCGTACAAGCCAAGGCGGTTATTTTGGCGATGGGATCAGCGTATAAAGAAATTGGTTTAACCAATGAGAAGCGTTTATCAGGTCGTGGCGTCTCTTGGTGTGCAACCTGCGATGGTTTCTTCTTCCGCGATCAAGTAATTGCTGTCGTCGGTGGCGGAGATTCCGCAGTTGAAGAAGCAACTTTCTTAACTAAGTTCGCCTCAAAGGTTGTCTTGATTCATCGCCGTGATTCATTGCGCGCATCTAAAATTATGGCTGAGCGCGCACTGTCTAATCCTAAGATTGAAATGTTGTGGAACACAGAAGTCACAGATGTTCTTGGCGCGGATAAAGTCGAAGGTTTGCAATTGCGTAACACGGTAACCGGAGAAGAATCTAAACGAGATTTCACTGGCTTATTTGTTGCCATTGGACATATCCCGCGGAGCGAACTTGTCTCATCACAAGTTACTTTGAATGAAGAAGGTTATGTCGCAGTTGATGGGCGCTCAACACGTACCAACTTGAATGGTGTTTTTGCGTGTGGAGATCTAGTCGATTTCACCTACCGCCAAGCGATTACTGCCGCAGGCTCAGGATGCCAGGCTGCCCTTGATGCTGAAAAGTTCCTTTCGCACTAGTAGGCTTCAAATATTAAATCTTAAAGTTAACTATTAAAGTCATAAAGGGAGTAAAGATGAGTGCAGGTAAAGTCACAGCAGCCAACTTCGACGAAGTGGTTCTTAAGAGCAGCAAGCCAGTTCTTGTTGATTTTTGGGCTGAATGGTGTGGCCCTTGCCGCGCAGTTGGACCAATCTTGGATGAGATCGCCAACGAACACGGTGAAAAACTAACAATCGTGAAGTTAAATACTGATGAAGAGTCAGCAATCGCCATTAAATATGGAGTTACATCGATCCCAATGTTAAATGTTTATGTAAATGGTGAAGTTGTAAAGACCATTATTGGTGCCAAGCCAAAACCAGCTCTTCTTAAAGAGCTAGAAGCTTTCATCTAATCAACTCGTTGAATTAGGTTAAATATGAAAGAACTATCTCCTGATGAGATCCGTTCTTTTCAGCAAGAGCGTGGACTCCACATTACGGGTGAGTTAAACGATTCGACTCGGCGCGCGCTGGAAGAAGCGCGCTGGAAATTAGGTGATCGCTCACTTAATTTGCAACCTTCTCCAATGATGCGTGGTGATGATGTTGCTGCACTGCAAGCTCGTTTAACGGAAATGGGTTTTAACGCTGGACGTGTTGACGGTATTTTCGGTGAACGTACCGAATCTGCAGTTAAAGAGTTTCAGAAATCTGTAGGAATAAAAGTTGATGGTAAATGCGGTCCCGCAACAATTATCGCTTTGATTCGTTTAACTAAAATTGTTTCAGGTGGTGCACCTACACAAATGCGTGAAAGCGCTGCGCAAAGAAATCGTGGTCCTGCACTTGCAAATAAAGTTATTGTTATTGATCCAGCGTTTGGTGAAACAGAAGCAGAAATTGTCTATGACCTTGCCCAACGTTTAGAAGGTCGTTTGTTGGCTCTTGGCGCTAGCGTTTTTCTAACGCGTGGGCCTCGAAATGTACTTACTGAAAGTCAGATCATTTCTTTCTCTAATAAAAATAGCGCTGATCTTGTAATTTCACTTCACACCGATAGCCATAAAAATTCTCAAGCACATGGGGTTTCAACTTATTTTTATGGAAGTGATGCACACGGAATTCATTCAATAGTTGGAGAAAGGTTCGCTTCGCTTGTACAACGTGAAATTTGTGCGCGTACCGATCTTCTAAACTGTCGCACTCACGCCAAAACCTGGGACGTACTTCGTTTGACTCAAGCCCCGGCGGTTCGCGTTGATTTGGGATACCTGACTAATGAAGGCGACGCCGCTCGTTTAGCTCGTCCTGATTTTCGTGACACTTTGGCTGAGGCATTTATTATCGCCATCCAACGCCTTTATTTATCGGCTGAAGATGATGCTAAAACAGGAACGCTACGTTTATCTGACCTACGAAGCGCAGGGATACGTCGCTAGTTTTAATCGGTTCGCGCTCCTATGTGAGCATGTGGGAGACTTCATCTTATGTCTGACGTATCAGTCCGCTTTCAAACGGGTGCTCCGCAACATCTGGAGCAACGTTTTGCTACGCGCGCGGCAGGAATGTTGTGACGTATCAGTCCGCTTTCAAACGGGTGCTCCGCAACATCTGGAGCAACGTTTTGCTACGCGCGCTGCAGGAATGTTGCCATCAGAGATTCGTTCACTATTCGCAGTTGCGTCACGACCTGAAATTGTTTCACTAGCTGGTGGAATGCCAAATCTTTCTGCGTTGCCGATGGAGATGATGGCAGGTGTTGTTAAAGATTTGATTTTAACAAATGGAGCAGAAGCGCTTCAGTATGGAAGTGGCCAAGGCCATCCGAAGCTACGTGAACAGATCTGCGATGTTATGGCCCTGGAAGGTATCCGCGCTAATCCGGATGACATTGTTGTAACCACTGGTTCGCAACAAGCTTTAGATTTAATTTCGCGAATCTTTATCGATCCAGGTGATGTAGTTCTTGTTGAAGCCCCTTCTTATGTTGGAGCGCTCGGAACATTTAGACAATATGAAGCATCTGTTGT